>NZ_JALY01000125.1:0-9531 GCF_002924615.1 Petrotoga halophila DSM 16923
GCTGTTGTAGCTGCATATGTTATGATAACCTCTTTTACTCTTCCGCTGCTTATACAAGAGTGGAACTTATCCAACATTTTCGCTTCAACGATTGCTAGTTCTACTTTTATAGGCATGTTTATAGGCACATTAAGCGCTGGAATAATCTCGGATTACTTTGGTAGAAAGAAGTCCGCAATGTTTCTGTTGTTTATGGGAAGTTTTTTCAGTGTTCTTAGTGGTTTTATAGGTTCTCCAACTCTTTTCATTATTTTTAGGATTTTATCTGGTATTGGTTTTGGAGGCTCGATGCCTGTTTTAAACGCATATTTAACAGAATTTTTGAATGTTTCAATTAGAGGCAAATACCTAGTTTATTTAGAGAGCAGCTGGGCAATTGGAAGCATATTCATCGCTATTATCCATATGTTTATTGCAAGAAATTTTACTTGGAGATTGGATTACATATTTTTAGGGGCTGGGTTTATTCCTTTTTTGCTTTTATTTACCGTCCCTGAATCTCCAAAGTACTTGCTAATAAGAGAGAAAAAAGAGGAGTTTGAAAAACTTTTTAATTACAACATTCAAGAAAAAATTACTTTACCTAAGAAAGAAAAAGTAACCATTAATGCACTTTTTAAAAAAGGTTATTTGGTTAGAAGTCTGAATATTCTTCTCTTATGGTTTACTATGAGTTTTGGATATTATGGTATTTTCGTTTGGGTGAAAGGGATTTTAGCCCAAAAAGGTGTGGATCTTGTTTTAACAGATTGGTACACGTTTTACATGTTTTTAGCCCAGTTGCCTGGATATTTATTGGCAGCGTATCTTATTGAGAAGATTGGAAGAAGAAAAAGTGTTTTATTATTTGCTTTAGGAACAGCTATTTCTTTCGTTATATTCGCCAGTGTTTCTTCAAATATATTAGTATTGATTTTTAGTCTAGTGGTTTCCATTTTTTGTATGGGTGAGTGGGGGTTGACATATGCTTACACTCCTGAACTTTATCCAACTTCTATGAGAGGAACGGCTAATGGTGTATCAGGTGCTTTAACTAGGTTCTCTGGCTTCATCGCACCTTTTTATACTTCATATTTTCTTGAAAGAGGCAACATAAATATTGGATTAATAGGAATTGCAATCCTTTTCATGTTGACAGGGATACTGAATTTTACCTTTCTACCCGAAACTATGAAAAAAGAGGTTGATTGAGTCACAAAAACCTTTTGCCCCAATACTCAAAAATAAGTGAGTATTGGGGTTTTTTTAACATAGGTTCAAATGTTAGAAACTATTTTATGGGAAAATAATTGCGAATTTCATCCCACTTAAAAAGTTTTTCTAATGGAGTCGATATTCTTATGAAATGTGAAGGCTGTGGTGTAGAGATACAAACAGAAAACCCTAAAAAACCAGGGTATATACCTGAAAGTGTGCTAAAAGAAAAAGTAGAAAATAATGAATCTGTAGTTTGTCAAAGATGCTTTAAATTAAAGCATTATAATTATTTGTTGCCTATCACTATAAATTCCGATTTTTCCCATGAGATTGACAAAATTTTAAGGGATTTCAAAACGGTTTTGTGGGTAGTCGATGTAATAGATTTCGACGGCACATTTAGAAAAGAGATTGTTGAAAAATTAAAAGGGAAAAATATTTTTTTAATAGTTAATAAAATAGATCTTCTACCAAAAAGCACACCTTACGAAAATTTAAAAAAGTGGTTGCTTTTGAGAATAAAAGAAATGGGTTTAAATATACCAGATGATCATGTAAGAATGGTCAGCGTTAAAACGGGTATGGGAATCGAAAAAACAAAAAAACTGCTTTTACAAACAGAGAAAGAAAAGGTTTTGGTAGTAGGTGTAACCAATGTAGGTAAATCATCTTTTTTAAACAGACTTGTGGGGGGAGAAATAACTGTAAGTGCATATTCTGGAACTACTTTAAAAGTATTAAAAGCAAAATTACCTAACACAAACTTACAATTGTTCGATACACCAGGTATTTTCACTCAAGACAGGTTATGCGATTTTTTTGATATTTATACTCAGGTTAAGATGGTTCCTTCTAAAAAGATTAGGAATAAAACTTTCACAGTGAATGAAAAAAATGTTCTTTTTATAAGTGGATTGTTCTGGTTAAAAGTTTTAAAGAATGGGGTTAACAATTTACCCCCTATAATCACGGTATTTCTTCCAGAAGAGATATCGGCTCATAGGGCAAAAGAAGAAAGAATTAATGATTTACTTCATAATAGAAAAGTTTTATTTCCGCCTTATGATGAAAATTTTGATTTTAACCAAATAGAGTTTGAAAAAGAAATTGTAAAGATTGATAAGGGAAATGATATAGCCCTTCCCGGAGTGGGATGGCTTTCTGTAAAAAGAGGCCCTTTAATAGTAGAAATTTCAAAACCTAAAGAGTTTAGATATCTGGTAAGAAAATCGATGAAATAGGAAGATTTCATAAGGGCCAATTGCGGGTGGGCTGCTAGGCGAAGGGGCGCTGCCTATAGAGTTTTCGAGCTTCTAAAGAGAGTAGGATTTCATCATTTATGGAGGTGTTAAAACTTGCAATTGAAAGAACCAGGAATCGTTGTTGGAGTATCAAATAGGCACGTACATTTATCACAAGAGGATCTGGAAAAGTTGTTTGGTAAAGGTTATGAATTAACTCCTTTAAGACCATTGGGGCAACCCGGGCAATACGCATCTGAAGAATGTATAGATTTGATAGGACCAAAGGGAGCTTTCCAAAAAGTGAGAATATTAGGACCGGTGAGAAAGGAGTCACAAGTTGAAATCTCTAGAAGCGATTCTTTTAAATTGGGAGTAACCCCTCCCGTTAGAGACTCCGGAGATATAGAAGGAACACCTGGGATTACAATAAAAGGGCCTCTTGGCGAAATAGAATTAAAGAAAGGTGTAATTATTGCCAAAAGGCACATACATATGCTCCCAAGGGATGCTGAACATTATGGCGTTAAAGATAAAGACTTAGTTTCAGTATATTGTGACAAAGAAGGAAGAAGACTTGTTTTTCAAGATGTTTTGATTAGAGTTAGTGAAAAATTTGCATTAGAGTTTCATGTTGATATCGACGAAGCTAATGCAGCTTTGCTCAACAACGGAGATTATGTCAAAATTATAGAAAAATTCTAAAAACCGGTGTTAACACCGGTTTTTTTAATCAATATCAGAAGGGATTTCATAGGTTATCCCCCCATATTTCCCATCGGATATTTCTTTTAGAAAGATATTTCTTCCCCTTTCGTAATCTGGAACCCCGCCTTTTTTTAGAAAATTTCTCTTCATACAAAATTTTTCAATGAACTCAATTGCATTTTCACAGTTGTCCCATTCTTCTAAAACTGAATCCAAAATAGTAGTATACTCTCGTTTCAAAAAGTCAAAAAGATAGAAGAGTGCTTCGTCCATTTCCGAATCTTCTGCTTTTAGAGAGCCAATTAGAATTAATTTGTTCACAAGATCTTTTCTGAAAAGTTTTGGATATAGTACACCTGGTGTATCAAGAATTTTTAAGTCTTTGGATACGGTTATCCACTGTAAACCCCTTGTTATTCCAGGTTTATTGCCGACTGCTGCAGACTTTTTCCCTTTTAGACGGTTTATGAAAGTAGACTTACCAACATTTGGTATACCAACTATCATAAGAGTTTTTTCATTGAACTTTTGAGGGACGATGGGATAAATGTAGTTTAAAAAAAAGTCTTTCACATTGAATTCATTGAGGCTAAGTGAAAAAACATCCTCACCTTTCTCTTTATAATACTTTTCCCATAACTTAGTTTTTTTCATGTCGCAAAGGTCTTTTTTATTCAGAATAATTATTCTTTTTTTGTTCCTGAAAAGTTGCTCCTCTTCATACGCCCTGCTGGCGTATGGAACCCTTGCATCGAGAATTTCTACTACAGCATTGGCGAGTCTCAAATGCTTTTTTATCAAAGATTTGGTTTTTTCTATATGCCCTGGATACCACATGCTTTTAACCCCTTTAAACAGTTGTTTTTACTATGATTCTTATTTTACTTAAATTGTGGTATAATCTAAGTGATAAAAGTATACCTTAATTTGTAAAAAAATCAAAGAGGAGGGATAATCTATTCTGAGATATTCTATCTCTATACCTGAGAATGTGGAACCGATTGAAATTTTTGGGGCTTATGATAGTCGGACAAAGTACATAAAAAAAGAGATGAACGTAGATATACATTACAAAAACAGAAAAATTTTCATTGAAGGAAAGGATGACGACTCGGTCAATAAAACATCAAAGATATTCACAGAACTTTTAGAAATTTTAGACGAAGGGCATTTAATCGATTGGGATGAATTCCAATACGTGGTTTCTAGGTATAAAACCAACGGGAATGGTTCTAAGACTGAAGAAAAGAAAAAATCGATGAAAGATGTGATCAATACCCGCATTGTGGGTACTCAAATATTCGCAAAAACTGAGGGCCAAGCGAATTACATCGACTACTTAAAAAATAATGACATAGTTTTTAGTATAGGACCAGCCGGAACTGGCAAAACATATCTTGCAGTTGCTATGGCGGTAGATTATTTAAGATCGGGTAAAGTTCAAAGGATAATACTAACAAGACCTGCAGTTGAAGCAGGAGAAAAACTAGGTTTTTTACCTGGTAGCTTTTATGAAAAGATTGACCCTTATTTAAGACCATTGTATGACGCCTTGCTTGATTTTATGGATACTGACAAACTGATTTCATACAGAGAAAAAGGTATTATAGAAATACTACCGTTAGCTTACATGAGAGGTAGAACGTTAAACAATTCTTATATTATTTTAGATGAAGCTCAAAATACAACTTATCAACAAATGAAAATGTTTTTAACAAGGATAGGATTCAACACTAAGGCGGTCATTACTGGAGATGTAACCCAAATAGATTTAGAAAAAAAGAAAGATTCAGGACTACTTTCTGTTAGAAAGGTTTTGAATGGAAACATTTCAGGAATAAAATTCATTGAACTTTCAAATAACGATGTGGTAAGAAATCCTTTAGTAAAAGAGATTATAAAAGCCTACGAAGATTATGAAAACTCTGTATAAATAAGGAAGTGTTTTCCGCTGTATGAAGAACAAAAGTACTGAAAATACTAAGCGAACTAATAAAAGTCTTTTTCAAAAAGCAAATCTATTTTTTTCTAAAAATAAGGGTTTTATAATTAGGATGATTCTTTTTATATTTTTAGCCTTATTCACTGAATGGCTCATTTTCAACAGAATTTCGTTGAATTTTCAATTAAGTTTTAACCTAGTTTTTCTTGTTTTTTGGATATTTATCGCAGAATTTTTTTTATCTAGGAACAAAATGTTTCAACTTCATCCTAAAAATTACTGGGCGGCTTTTTTAACGCCGCTCTTTTTCAATATCTTACTGAATCTTTTTGTTTATAAATATGTGAATATATTTGCAATATCAATAATATTGAGTACTTTGATAATAACTTTACTAATAGATTACTCTACTGGCTTAATTTCAGGTCTCATATTTTCTGCTTACTTTGGTATTTTATTCGGATTTGATTTGAAATTCACAATTTTCTTATTTTTACCTGCAGCGGTTGTCGCACTATCATCCAGAAAGATCAAAAGAAGAATAGAGATAATACTTCCATTTTTTTGGGCTAGTTTAACACAAATTATCGTTGCTTATGTAATTAACTTATACTATACTCCTTTGGACTATCTCATAATAATCGAAAGTAATTTTTTAAGCATGTTGGTAACCATGGGTATTTTACCTTTCTTTGAATACTTAACCAGAGTTTATTCAGAAATTGGTTTATTGGAACTGGGTAATTTAAGCAATCCCTTGCTAAAAAATCTTTCTTTGAAAGCACCTGGGACATACTATCACAGCATGATCATATCTAACTTAGCGGAAAGTTCTTCTGAAATTATCAATGGAAATACTGTATTAGCTAGGGTAGGTTCTTATTTCCACGATATAGGGAAGGTGTGGAGACCTCAGTTTTTCACAGAAAACCAAAAGAATAAAAACCCTCATTCCGATATAAGTGCTAAATTAAGCTCTTTGATATTAAACAACCATGTTACCTATGGTATCGAATTGGCAAAAAAACACCGTTTACCCATACTAATAGAGGATATGATAGCACAGCATCATGGTACAAGGGTTAAGCAATTCTTTTACAGCGAATATTATAATCAAACAGGGATAAAAGATACCAACATGTTCAGATACCCTGGACCCATTCCTAAATTTAAGGAAGCTGCCATACTAATGATATGTGATGTAACCGAAGCCATGGTAAGAAGTATGCAAGACTTAAACGCTGTGGACCTTAATGAAAAGCTTGATAATTTGATAAATTCTCTTTTTTTTGAAGGACAGTTAGATGATTGTGGATTAACACTTAAAGAAATCAAAAAGATGAAAGGTCGTATTGTTAGAACAATAATGGAAATGAACCATAAAAGGATATCCTACCCCAAAGTTGAGGCAAAAGAACTTAGAGAGTAGAGGGAGAATGCCTTTGAAAATAAACGTTATAAACCAACAAGATTTAAGAACGATAGACACTAAAAAAATCAAAGATATCGCCAAAAAAGTTCTTTTAAATGAGGTTGGCGAAGGAAATTTTGAATTAAACATACTAATTACCAACGATAAGAGTATAAGCGAATACAATAACTATAGAGGCAAAAGTACACCGACAGATGTTTTATCCTTTTCATATGGTTTAAATGAACCTGTCCTTGGAGATATTGTCATGTCTGTTGAAAGTATAGAAAAACAGGCGCCTGATTTTGGCAATTCCTTTGAAGAAGAATTCTATTATATACTTATTCATGGCTTACTACATATCGTTGGGTACGATCATGAAAACTCTGAAGAAGATGCCAAAAAGATGTTTGAAGTCCAAGATCAATATTTTCATCAATTAATTAAAAACGGGAGGAGATAGTGTTGGCTACAGTAAAACCTTTTAAAGCTTTAAGACCATATAAAGGGATAGAACAGTGTTTCTCTTGCCCACCCTACGATGTACTTGAAGAGGATGAAGTTAAGGAAATAATCTCTAGAAATCCAAATTCTTTTTTGAGAGTAACAAGGCCCGAAGTAGAGGCTGAAGAAGATTCTAAAGAGGCTATTTACAAAAAAGCCAACGAAAATCTCAAATCTTTTATAAAAAATGGAGTATTAATCAAAGATTCCGAGCCATCTTTTTATATTTATTGTGAAACCTGGAAAGGGGTTTCTCAAACAGGTTTTTTTGCTGTTGTGAGTGTGGATGAGTACGATAAAGGAATTGTAAAAAAGCATGAATTAACCAGAAGAGACAAAGAAAACGATAGGACAAATCACATATTAAATTTAAATGCACAAACTGGACCCGTTTTCTTAACCTATAAAGCCCAGGAAGATTTAAAAACAATTATTAACCAGATTATAAAAAACAAAGAAATTCTTTATTCCTTTTGCGATGAAAACAATGTGAAACATGAACTTATCAAAATCCAAGAAGAAGACGAAAAGGAACAAATCGAAAAAGCTTTCAATAGTATCGATTATCTTTACATTGTAGATGGACACCATAGAGCTGCTGCAGCTTCCAGAGCTCAAAAAATAATGAAAGAAAAAGACACGAATTACTCTTTGGATAAACCCTACAATTATTTTATGGCGGTCATTTTCCCACACAATGAACTCAGGGTACTCCCATACAATAGAATAGTTAAAGATCTAAACGGTTTAAAAGAAGAAGAATTTTTGAAAAAGATCGGTTCCTATTTTGAAGTAGAAGAAGCCCCATTCTCACCCTATTCTCCTGATTCCCCTCACTCCTTTGGTATGTATCTTCAAAAAAAATGGTACAAACTCACATTTAAAGGTGAAGAAAGTGAAGACCCTGTTGAAAACCTTGATGTACAAATATTGCAAAAATATTTATTAGATCCCATATTTTCCATAAAAGATCCCAGAAGCGATCCAAGAATATATTTCCTTGGTGGTATTAGAGGTGTAAAAGAAATCGAAAAGTGGGTAGACAAAAAAGATTGGAAAGTTGGATTTTCTATGTATCCCACCCAAATAGACCAACTCTTAAAAGTTGCAGACATGAACAAGATAATGCCGCCTAAATCCACTTGGTTTGAACCAAAATTGAGGAGTGGCTTATTAATTCACAAATTAAGCTAGCACTTTTTCCCACGCGTTAGAGGTGGTAGTTATAAAATACTATAATTTTAATTTAAAAAACAAAATCGAAACAATAAAAACTCATACCGTTGATGAAAAAATTCAAGTAGATGAAATAAAGGTATTTGAAAATAACCTATACGGAATAAAAAGAAAATGGAAGATTTTATCTTCTCATAACTCGGTTGATTTCATAAAACGCATACTATGCCCCAGTGATAACGTTATGCTAACCTATTATCATGATGAGAAAGGTGAAATGTCTAAATATCTCGTTTATATAGATTTTGGTAAATACAATGTCAGCAGCGGCAATATTGAATTTCAAGATCAAGAATTAGATCTTCTAGTTTATAACAACTTAAAATACAAAATACTCGATATGGACGAATTATTAAATGCTTTTGATTGCAAAAAAATCACTTTTTCTGATATACAAAAGATTTTAATAACTCTTGAGCAGTTTATTAATAATTTTAATTATTTGGGTATAATTGGCGCTCTTCAACTCAGATTTGGTACAAACGCTATTAATTGGCTTTTGAAAAACAAAACTAGTATAGTATAATAACTCATAACTGGAGGGGAAAATATTGAGAAAACTTTATCGTTCCAGAGAAAACAAGATTTTAGCTGGCGTTTGTGGAGGCTTAGGGGAATATTTCCAAATAGATCCAGTCATCATACGGCTGCTATGGATTGTTTTAAGCCTAGTTTGGGGATTCGGGGTTATTTTGTATATAATCGCAATTTTTATAATTCCCCCTCAACCTCAAGGAAATAATTATTCTGAACAATTTGAAGAAACACCCGAAAACGAGCATAGTCATATTTCACATAATATAGAAGACGAAGACAGAAAAGTCGTCATAGGTTTGTTTGCTTTACTATTTATCGTAATTGGGCTAATTATTTTAGTAAGTATAATAACTCCTTCTACATTCTTCTTTAGAAATTTTATCAAAATCGTAATAAGTATATTGCTGATAGGAATTGGAGCATATTTAATTTCCAAATCAAGAACCAAAAAATAATTTTGGACGAAGGGCAAAGACTCTTTTATCCTTAGGGGCGGGCTGCGGGGTCTAAGGGACCGCAGGTCCCTTCTTTAATAAGGGTGGGAAGCAGGGCGAAAGGGCGCTATAAACAGAGATATAAAACTTTAAAGGAGGAATTCCAAATGTTTACTGGTGTTGGAACAGCTATTATCACACCTTTCGACAAGGAAACAAACGTCGATTATAATTCATTAAAAACTTTTGTTAAATATCCGCTTGATAACGGTGTTGACAGTTTAATAGTTTTAGGAACTACTGGAGAAGCACCTGCTATTG
>NZ_JALY01000124.1:0-9092 GCF_002924615.1 Petrotoga halophila DSM 16923
GCTGTTGTAGCTGCATATGTAATGATAACTTCGTTCACTCTTCCGCTACTTGCACAAGAATGGAACTTATCCAACATTTTTGCCTCGACGATCGCTAGTTCCACTTTTATAGGCATGTTTATAGGTACATTGAGTGCTGGAATTATCTCGGATTACTTTGGCAGAAAGAAGTCTGCAATGTTTCTGTTGTTTATCGGAAGTTTTTTCAGTGTTCTTAGTGGTTTTATAGGTTCTCCAACTCTTTTCATTATTTTTAGGATTTTATCTGGAATTGGTTTTGGTGGTTCTATGCCTGTTTTAAACGCATATTTAACCGAATTTTTGAATGTTTCAATTAGGGGCAAATACTTAGTTTATCTAGAAAGCAGTTGGGCTATTGGAAGCATATTTATAGCCATAGTCCATATGTTCATTGCTAGAAATTTTACTTGGAGGTTGGATTATATATTTTTAGGGGCTGGGTTTATTCCCTTTTTGCTTTTATTTACTGTTCCAGAATCTCCAAAGTATTTGCTAATAAGAGAGAAAAAAGAGGAGTTTGAAAAACTTTTTAATTACAATATTAAAGAAAAAATTATAGTACCGAAGAAAGAAAAAGTAACTATTAATGCACTTTTTAAAAAAGGTTATTTAGTTAGAAGCCTAAATATTCTTCTCTTATGGTTTACTATGAGTTTTGGATATTACGGTATTTTCGTTTGGGTTAAAGGGATTTTAGCTCAGAAAGGTGTGGATGTTGTTTTAACAGATTGGTACACTTTTTACATGTTTTTAGCGCAGTTACCAGGTTATTTATTAGCAGCCTATCTTATTGAGAAGATTGGAAGAAGAAAAAGTGTTTTATTGTTTGCTTTAGGAACGGCAATTTCTTCGGTTATATTCGCCAGCGTTTCTTCAAATATATTAGTGTTGATTTTTAGTCTGGTTGTTTCTATTTTTTGCATGGGTGAGTGGGGTTTAACATATGCATATACTCCTGAACTTTATCCAACAACTATGAGAGGAACAGCTAACGGTGTTTCAGGTGCCTTAACGAGGTTCTCAGGTTTCATCGCACCCTTTTATACTTCATATTTTCTTGAAAGAGGTAACATAAATATAGGATTAATGGGGATTGCAATCCTTTTCTTGCTGACAGGAATATTAAACTTTATCTTTCTACCTGAAACTCTAAAAAAAGAAGTAGATTGAGGGACAAAAACCTTTGGCCCGAATACCTAGAAATATCTAAGTATTCGGGTTTTTTTAACATAGGTTCAAATGGTAGAAACTATTTTATGGGAAAATAAGTGCGGATTTTGTTCCTTTCAAAAATTTTTTAATGGAGTAAATAATTATTATGAAATGTGAAGGCTGCGGTGTAGAGATACAAACAGAAGACCCTAAAAAACCAGGGTATATACCTGAGAATGTTCTAAAAGAAAAAATAGAAAATAACGAATCTGTAGTTTGCCAAAGATGCTTTAAATTAAAGCATTATAATTATTTATTACCTATCAAAATAAATTCCGATTTTTCCCATGAGATTGACAAGATTTTAAGGGATTTCAAAACTGTTTTTTGGGTAGTCGATGTAATAGATTTCGAAGGCACATTTAGAAAAGAGATCGCTGAAAAATTAAAAGGGAAGAATATTTTTTTAATCGTTAATAAAATCGATCTCTTGCCGAAAAGCACACCTTACGCAAAATTAAAAAAGTGGTTGCTCTTCAGAATCAAAGAAATGGACATAAATATACCAGATGATCATGTGAGAATGGTCAGTGTTAAAACGGGTATGGGAATAGAAAAGACAAAAAAACTACTTTTACAAACAGAGAAACAAAAGGCATTGGTAATAGGTGTAACCAATGTAGGTAAATCATCTTTTTTAAATAGACTTGTGAGGGGAGAAATAACTGTAAGTGCATATTCTGGAACTACTTTAAAGGTATTAAAAGCAAAAGTACCTAACACAGATTTACAATTGTTCGATACACCCGGCATTTTCACTCAAGACAGATTGTGCGATTTTTTTGATATTTATACTCAAGTTAAGATGATTCCTTCTAAAAAAATTAAGATTAAAACTTTCACCGTGAATGAAAAAAATGTTCTTTTTATCAGCGGATTGTTCTGGTTGAAAGTTTTAAAGAACGGTGTTAACAATTTACCTCCTATAATCACGGTTTTTCTTCCAGAAGAGATATCTGCTCATAGAGCAAAAGAAGAGAGAATTAATGATTTACTTCACAATAGAAAGATTCTATTTCCACCTTACAATGATAATTTTGATTTTAACCAAATAGAGTTTGAAAGAGGAATTGTAAAGATTGATAAGGGCAATGATATAGCCCTTCCCGGAGCGGGATGGTTTTCTGTAAAAAGAGGCCCTTTAATAGCAGAAATTTCAAAACCTAAAGAGTTTAGATACGTGGTAAGAAAGTCGATGAAATAAGAAGATTTCAGTAGGATTTCATCATTTATGGAGGTGTAAAAAGTTGCAATTGAAAGAACCAGGAGTAGTTGTTGGGGTATCAAATAGGCATGTACATTTATCACAAGAGGATTTGGAAAAGTTGTTTGGTGAAGGTTATGAATTAACTCCCTTAAGACCATTAGGACAGCCGGGACAATATGCATCTGAAGAATGTGTAGAATTAATAGGGCCAAAGGGAACTTTCCAAAAAGTGAGAATATTAGGCCCTGTAAGAAAAGAGTCACAAGTGGAAATTTCTAGAACCGATTCTTTTAAATTGGGAGTAACCCCTCCTGTTAGAGACTCAGGAGATATAGAGGGAACCCCTGGTATTACAATAAAAGGACCTGTTGGTGAAATACAGTTAAAGAAGGGTGTAATCATTGCCAAAAGGCACATACATATGCTGCCAAGGGATGCTGAACATTATGGTGTTAAAGATAAAGACTTAGTTTCAGTATATTGTGACAAAGAAGGAAGAAGACTTATTTTTCAAGATGTTTTGATCAGAGTTAGTGAAAAATTTGCATTAGAGTTCCATGTTGATATCGACGAAGCCAATGCAGCTTTACTCAGCAACGGAGATTATGTCAAAATTATAGAAAAATTCTAAAAAGCCGGTGTTTGCACCGGTTTTTTCAATCAATATCAGAAGGTATTTCATAGGTTATGCCCCCATATTTCCCTTCTGACACTTCTTTTAGAAAGATATTTCTTCCCCTTTCGTAATCTGGAACTCCGCCCTTTTTTAGAAAATTTCTTTTCATAGAAAATTTTTCTATGAACTCAACTGCATTTTCACAGTTGTCCCATTCTTCTAAAACTGTATCCAAAATATTAGGATACTCTTGCTTTAAAAAGTCAAAAAGATAGAAGAGAGCCTCATCCAATTCTGAATCTTCTGCTTTTAGAGAGCCAATAAGAATTAATTTATTCACAAGATTCTTGCTAAAAAGTTTTGGATATAACACACCTGGTGTATCAAGAATTTTTAAGTCCTTTGATACAGTTAGCCATTGCAAACCTCTTGTTATTCCGGGCTTGTTTCCAACTGCAGCAGATTTTTTCCCTTTTAGACGGTTTATAAAGGTAGATTTACCAACATTTGGTATACCAACTATCATAAGCGACTTTTCATTAAACTTTTTAGGAACGATGGGATAAATATGGTTTAAAAAAAAGTCTTTCACATTGGATTCATTTAGGCTAAGTGAAAAAGCATCCTCACCTTTCTCTTTATAATACTTTTCCCATAACTTAGTTTTTTTCATGTCACATAGATCTTTTTTATTCAGAATAATTATTCTTTTTTTGTTTCTAAAAAGTTGTTGCTCTTCATATGCCCTGCTAGCGTATGGAGCCCTTGCATCCAGAATTTCTACTACCGCGTTGACAAGTTTTAAATGCTTTTTTATCAAGGATTTGGTTTTTTCTATGTGCCCCGGATACCACATGCTTTTAACCCCTTTAAACAGTTATTTTCACGATTATTCCTATTTTTCTTAAATTGTGGTATAATGTAAGTGATAAAAGTATACCTTAATTTGTAAAAAAATCCAAGAGGAGGGATAATCTATTCTGAGATATTCTATCTCTATACCTGAGAATGTGGAACCGATTGAAATTTTTGGGGCATATGATAGCCGAACAAAGTACATCAAGAAAGAGATGAACGTAGATATACATTACAAAAACAGAAAAATTTTCATCGAAGGAAAGGATGATGACTCGGTTAATAAAACATCAAAGATATTCACAGAACTTTTAGAAATTTTAGACGAGGGTCATTTACTCGATTGGGATGAATTCCAATACGTGGTTTCTAGGTATAAAACCAACGGGAATGGCTCTAAGACTGAAGAAAAGAAAAAATCAATGAAAGAAGTTATCAATACTCGCATTTTGGGTACTCAAATATTCGCAAAAACTGAAGGTCAAGCAAATTACATCGACTACTTAAAAAATAATGATATTGTTTTTAGTATAGGACCAGCCGGAACGGGCAAAACATATCTAGCGGTTGCTATGGCGGTAGATTATTTAAGATCGGGTAAAGTTCAAAGGATAATTTTAACAAGACCAGCTGTTGAAGCAGGAGAAAAACTAGGTTTTTTACCTGGTAGCTTTTATGAAAAAGTCGATCCCTATTTAAGGCCGTTATATGATGCCCTACTTGATTTTATGGATACAGACAAACTGATTTCATACAGAGAAAAAGGTATTATAGAAATACTACCTTTAGCCTACATGAGAGGTAGAACGTTAAACAATTCTTATATTATTCTAGATGAAGCTCAGAATACAACTTATCAACAAATGAAAATGTTTTTAACAAGGATAGGATTTAACACTAAGGCGGTCATTACCGGTGACGTAACCCAAATAGACTTAGAAAAAAAGAAAGATTCAGGGTTACTATCGGTTAGAAAGGTGTTGAATGGAAGCATTTCTGGGATAAAATTCATTGAACTATCAAATAACGATGTGGTAAGGAATCCTTTAGTAAAAGAAATTATAAAAGCCTATGAAGATTATGAAAACGCTGAATAAGGAAGTGTTTTCCACTGTATGAAGAGCAAAAATACAGAAAACAATAAACAAACCAGCAAAAGCCTTTTTCAAAAAGCAAATTTATTTTTTTCTAAAAATAAAGGTTTTATAATTAGGGTGATTCTTTTTATATTTTTATCCTTATTCGCTGAATGGCTCATTTTTCACAGAATTTCATTGAACTTTCAGTTAAGTTTTAACCTCGTTTTTCTTGTATTTTGGATATTTATCGGAGAATTTTTGTTACCTAGGAACAAAATGTTTGAACTTCATCCTAAAAATTACTGGGCGGCTTTTCTAACGCCGCTCTTTTTCAATATAATTCTGAATCTTTTTGTTTATAAATATGTGAATATATTTGCAATATCGACCATATTGAGTACGTTGATAATAACCTTACTAATAGATTACTCTACCGGTTTAATTTCTGGCCTCATATTTTCCGCTTACTTTGGTATTTTATTCGGATTTGACTTGAAGTTCACAATTTTTTTGTTTTTACCTGCAGCAGTTGTCGCACTATCATCAAGAAAGATCAAAAGGAGAGTAGAGATAATACTACCATTTTTATGGGCTAGTTTAACACAAATTATCGTTGCTTATGTTATTAACTTATACTATACCCCTTTGGACTATCTCATAATAATCGAAAGCA
Source organism: Petrotoga halophila DSM 16923 (assembly GCF_002924615.1). Lineage (NCBI taxonomy): Bacteria > Thermotogati > Thermotogota > Thermotogae > Petrotogales > Petrotogaceae > Petrotoga > Petrotoga halophila. The sequence continues at coordinate 5,664 of NZ_JALY01000124.1, forward strand.
ATTTTTTAAGCATGTTGGTAACTATGGGTATCTTACCCTTCTTTGAATACTTAACTAGAGTTTATTCAGAGATCGGTTTATTGGAACTGGGTAATTTAAGCAATCCTTTGCTAAAAAATCTTTCTTTGAAAGCACCGGGAACATACTATCACAGCATGATCATATCTAACTTAGCGGAAAGTTCCTCTGAAATTATCAATGGAAATACGGTGTTAGCTAGAGTAGGTTCGTACTTCCACGATATAGGGAAGGTGTGGAGACCTCAGTTTTTCTCAGAAAACCAAAAGAATAAAAACCCTCATTCTGATATAAGTGCTAAATTAAGTTCTCTGATATTAAACAACCATGTTACCTATGGTATCGAATTGGCAAAAAAATACCGTTTACCCATACTGATAGAGGATATGATAGCACAGCATCACGGCACAAGGGTTAAGCAATTCTTTTACAGCGAATATTATAATCAAACAGGGATAAAAGATACCAACATGTTCAGATATCCCGGACCCATTCCTCAATTTAAGGAAGCTGCTATACTAATGATATGTGATGTAACCGAAGCCATGGTAAGAAGCATGCAAGAGTTAAGCGCTGTGGATCTTAATGAAAAACTTGATAATTTGATAAACTCTCTTTTTTTTGAGGGACAGTTAGACGATTGTGGATTAACACTTAGAGAAATCAGAAAGATAAAAGGCCGTATTATTAGAACCATAATGGAAATGAATCATAAAAGGATATCCTATCCCAAAGTTGAGGCAAAAGAACTTAGAGAGTAGAGGGAGAACGTCTTTGAAAATAAACGTTATAAACCAACAAGATTTAAGAAAGATAGACAGTAAAAAAATCAAAGATATCGCCAAAAAACTTCTTCTAAATGAGGTTGGCGAAGGAAATTTTGAATTAAACATATTAATCACCGACGATAAGAGTATAAGCGAATACAATAAATACAGAGGTAAAAGTACACCGACGGATGTTTTATCCTTTTCTTATGGTTTAAACGAACCTGTCATTGGAGATATTGTTATTTCTGTTGAAAGGATAGAAAAACAAGCGCCTGATTTTGGCAATTCCTTTGAAGAAGAATTTTATTATATACTTATTCATGGCTTACTACATATCGTTGGCTATGATCATGAAAACTCTGAAGAAGATGCCAAAAAGATGTTTGAAGTTCAAGATCAATATTTTCATCAATTAATTAAAGACAGGAGGAGATAGAGTTGGCTACAGTAAAGCCCTTTAAAGCTTTAAGACCATATAAAGGGATAGAACAGTGTTTTTCTTGCCCACCCTACGACGTACTTGAGGAGGATGAAGTTAAGGAAATAATCTCCAGAAACCCCAATTCTTTTTTAAGGGTAACAAGGTCCGAAATAGAGGCGGAAGAAGATTCTAAAGAGGCTATTTACAAAAAAGCTAAAGAAAATCTTGAATCCTTTATTAAAAATGGGGTGTTAATTAAAGATTCCGAACCATCCTTTTATATTTATCGTGAAACCTGGCAAGGGGTTTCTCAAACAGGCTTTTTTGCTGTTGTGAGTGTGGATGAGTACGATAAAGGAATTATAAAAAAACATGAATTAACAAGAAGAGACAAAGAAGACGATAGGACAAATCACATATTAAATCTAAATGCACAAACCGGACCCGTTTTCTTAACCTACAAAGCCCAAGAAGATTTAAAAGCAATCATTGACCAGCTTATAAAAAACAAGGAAATTCTTTATTCCTTTTGCGATGAAAACAATGTGAAACATGAACTTATCAAAATCCAGGAAGAAGACGAAAGGGAACAAATCGAAAAAGCTTTCAATAGTATCGAATATCTTTACATTGTAGATGGGCACCATAGAGCTGCTGCCGCTTCCAGAGTTCAAAAAATAATGAAAGAAAAAGACACAAATTACTCTTTGGACAAACCCTACAATTATTTTATGGCTGCTATTTTCCCCCACAACGAACTCAGAATACTCCCTTACAATAGAATAGTTAAAGATCTAAACGGTTTAAAAGAAGAAGAATTTTTGAAAAAGATCAGTTCCTATTTTCAAGTAGAAGAAGCTCCTTTTTCACCCTATTCTCCTGATTCCTCACACTCTTTTGGAATGTATCTTCAAAAAAAATGGTACAAACTAACATTTAAAGGTGAAGAAAGTGAAGATCCTGTTGAAAACCTAGATGTGCAAATATTGCAAAAATACTTATTGGATCCCATACTTTCCATAAAAGATCCAAGAACTGATCCAAGAATATATTTTCTGGGTGGTATTAGAGGCGTAAAAGAAATCGAAAAGTGGGTAGACAAAAAAGATTGGAAAGTTGGATTTTCTATGTATCCCACGCAAATAGATCAACTCTTAAAAGTTGCAGAGATGAACAAGATAATGCCACCTAAATCTACTTGGTTTGAACCAAAATTGAGGAGTGGCTTATTAATTCATGAATTAAGCTAGGTCTTTCTTCCACACATTAGAGGTGGTAGTTATAAAATACTATAAATTTGATTTAAATAACAAAATTGAACAAATAAAAACTCATGCCGTTGACGAAAAAATTCAAGTAGATGAAATAAGGGTATTTGAAAATAATCTTTATGGAATAAAAAGAAAATGGAAGATTTTATCTTCTCATAACTCGGTTGATTTTATAAAACGCATATTATGCCCCAGTGACAACGTGATGCTAACTTATTATCACGACGAGAAAGGTGAAATGTCTAAATATCTCGTTTATATAGATTTTGGCAAATACAATGTCAGCAGTGACAATATTGAATTTCAAGATCAAGAATTGGATCTTCTCATTTATAACGACTTAAAATACAAAATACTTGATATGGGGGAATTATTAAAAGCTTTTGAATGCAAAAAGATTACCTTATCCGATATGCAAAGAAATTTAATAACTCTTGAGCATTTTATTAATGATTTTAATTATTTGGGTGTAATTGACTCTCTTCACCTCAGATTTGGTACCAATGCTATTAATTGGCTTTTGAAAAACAAAACTAGTATAGTATAATAACTCATAACTGGAGGGGAAAAAATTGAGAAAACTTTATCGTTCCAGAGAAAATAAGATTTTAGCCGGTGTTTGTGGAGGCTTAGGTGAGTATTTCGAAATTGATCCAGTTATCATACGACTTTTGTGGATTGTGTTAAGCCTAGTTTGGGGATTTGGGGTTATTTTGTACATAATCGCAATTTTTATAATCCCTCCCGAACCTCAAGAAAATCATTATTCTGATAATTTTGAAGAAACACCCGGAACCGAGCACCATCATATTTCACATAATCTAGAAGATGAAGACAGAAAAGTCGTTATAGGGTTGTTTGCATTACTATTTATCGTAATTGGGCTAATTATTTTGGTAAGTATAATAACTCCTTCGACATTTTTCTTTAGAAATTTTATCAAAATCGT
>NZ_JALY01000259.1:0-1673 GCF_002924615.1 Petrotoga halophila DSM 16923
AGGGAAAAAATAAATTATCCAAATATTGAATTAAAGGTTGAAACTGGACAACCTATAGTGTATGAAAAGGGAGAAAAGGTAGCTAATCGTAACGCTTTTGGGAACGCTATTGCTGATCTTGCAAAACTGAACATGGCTAACTTTCCAGTAGCTGCAATTGATTGTGATTTGAAACCATCCGTTAAATTGGAAAAATTCGAAAAAGTCAATCCTGAGGGTTACATCCAAATTGGTATTGAGGAACATAACGCTGCTACCATTGGGGGTGCGTTATCTGTTAATGGAGTCTTGACTTTTTTCGCTGATTTTGGGGTATTTGGTTTGGATGAGACATTTAATCAGCAAAGATTAAACGATATTAATCACACTAATTTAAAGACCGTTGTGACTCACTGTGGTATCGATGTAGGAGAGGATGGCAAGACACATCATGAAGTCAATTATATTGGGGTAGTCAGAAGTTTATACCATACTAAACTGATCGTACCTTGTGATGCCAATCAAACTGATAAAGCGATTAGGTACGCTGCAAAAGTTCCTGGTAACTTTGTGATTGCTATGGGAAGATCCAGCTTGCCAATCTTGTTGGATGAAGAGGGTAACGTTTATTACGATAACGGTTATAACTTCGAATATGGGAAGTTGGATATTTTTAGGAAAGGTAAAGATCTAACAGTATTCACATACGGAAGCTTTGCTCATTTAGCGGTGGAAGCAGCTGATAAGTTGAAAGAAGAAGATATTCATATTACAGTAATTGGCGTACCGACTCCTTTAGATTTTGACCTTACTAATGTTAAAGAATTTGTAGACAATACTATTGTGTTAACTTTAGAAGATCACAACATAGAAAATGGTTTGTCAAATGAACTGTCAAAAGCGATGATCAAAAATTCTTTGAAACCTTCTTATTTTGAACCTATGGGATTAAGAGAATATGCTCCCTCTGGAACGATCAAAGATTTGCTAAAAGTTCATGGATTTGACGTAGAATCGTTAGTAAAAAAAATGAAAGGATTAATTGAAAACAAATGAGGTATGAGGATAATTTAAAATTGACTTTGCAAGAGGAACAAACTGTAAAAAAGGCAAAAAATGACCTTCTTCTGCCACCGTGTGTGAAAGAAAGCTTATTGTTTGAAGCATTGTGTCATAAATCATACGTTTTCGATAGCGAAAATATTCAAAGAAGACTTGATTCTAACGAAAGGTTGGAATTTCTCGGAGATGCAGTATTGGAGTTAGTTATCTCCGAGTTTCTTTACAATAATTATTACCTCTCCGAAGGTGAAATGTCAAAGGCAAGGGCTATTATAGGAAGCGAGATTATTTTAGCAGAAGTTGCTTTAAAGTTGGGGTTAGATGATTTTATTTTTTTAAGTAAGGGTGAAGACAAACAAGGTGGAAGAAGGAAAAAGTCAATTTTATCGGATGCTATGGAAGCTCTATTTGCTTGTATATATATGAGCTGTGGTTATGAAAAGACGAAGAGGTATATTATAAAAAACATGAAAGAATACATTGAGAACGCTGTTGAAGGGAATATTTTTCTCGATTATAAAACGAAGTTACAAGAACTAACTCAAGAAAAAACAAAAAAATTGCCTGAGTATGTGTTATTAAGTGCTTCTGGACCATCACATATGAAAAGATACAAGGTGGCAGTTAAATTA
>NZ_JALY01000116.1:0-42208 GCF_002924615.1 Petrotoga halophila DSM 16923
TGATCGTCCCTGGATTTATTAACACCCATAGCCATTCAGTAATGTCTTATTTTAGAGGTATAGCCGATGATTTATCGCTTAACGATTGGTTGTTCAAAGAGATGCTGCCAAGAGAGGATTTTTTGGAAAGTGAAATGGCTTACTACGGTGCCTTAGTTTCTATGTTAGAAATGATTTCCAACGGAATAACAACTTTTGTTGATATGTATATGTTTACTGATGAGATAGCTAAAGCTTCATACGATTTAGGAATTAGGGCATACATATCAAGAGGGCTCTCTTTTGATACAGATGAGGGTTGGAATAGAAGGATAAAAGAAAATATCGAAACGTATGAAAAATACAATGGCTTAGACAATAGAATTTATATAGGCTTTGGGCCTCATGCCCCTTACACCGTTCCTATGAATAAATTGAAAGAAGTAGCTGAGATCGCGAAAAAGTACAACACTCACATTCAGATTCATTTGTTAGAATCAGCAAATGAAAGAAATCAGTACAATCTTTTAGATGTTGAAAATACGGGTTTGTTCGATCTTCCTACGATAGCGGCGCACTGTGTCCATGTGGATGAAAAGGATATAGAGGTTCTTTCAAGGAAAGAAGTGAATGTGGCTTATAACCCTGTCAGTAATATGAAGTTGGGCAATGGGATAGCTCCCATAGTGGATATGCTCGATAAGAATATAAACATAACCTTTGGTACGGATGGTTGTGCAAGCAACAACTCTTTGAACTTCTTCAACGAGATGAAGTTTGGAGGTATATTGCAGAAATACAAGTATGGGCCTGATAGATTTTCAGTAGAACAGATTTTAAGAATGAGCTGGGAAAACGGAGGTTTTGCCTTAGAAACAAATATCGGAAGGTTAGAACCTGAGTTCAAAGCAGATTTGGTTGTTTTAGATATGGATTCTTTTGAGTTTTTCCCTAATGATTTATCAAGGTTGAAGTCTCATATAGTTTATTCTGCAAATCCTAAGAACGTTTTTGCAACGATGGTAGCGGGGAAGTTTTTGTACTACGATAGAGAATTTTTAACTTTAAAAGAGGAAAAGGAGCAAATATATGAGAAATTCCATAAATTTTACCAAAGAATCGAAGATAAGTATAATAATAGCGATCATTCTGATAGCCATAACGACGATAGGGATATCTAAACCCATCGATGATTACATAGAGTTTTCTCCCAAAGGCTATGAGGAGATAAGTAGGATAGTCACCAGAAACGGGACTATAATAAACACAACGGTCTCAGACACTGGCGAACATTTGGAGATGAACTTCAAAAAGAATGGTGGTTTGTACGAAGTTCACGTCGTTCATTTCGATAATCCGTTCACTTTGTTGAATTTTTGGTATACCTTTGTGAGTGATTATTCTGATGGCTTAGCCGCTACTTTTTCAGCTATTCCCTTTATATATGGTGAGTATAACGACGCGTATATGAAGATGCAAATCAGTGCTTGGTATAGGGGAGTAAATAACTTATTTTTTGTTGTTTATGGACCAAAAAGAAGCGTCATAAACGACCTGAAACTTCAGTTGAATAGATGGTGATTTTGTTGGATTTGTATAATAGGTTAAGTGAGTATTTTAAGAATAGATACGGTGAAAGGGTGCAAAGGTTACCGATCAACGCAGGATTTACTTGCCCAAATAAAATAGGCGTAAGAGGTAAGGGTGGATGTATTTATTGCGATTTAACGGGGAGCGGTTTTGCCGCTTTTAAGCCTAAGGTAAGTATCGAAGAGCAGGTTAAGGAAATGATTAATAGATACGAGAAAAAAGCTAATAAATTCCTCGCCTATTTTCAGGCAAACACTAATACTTACGCCCCTGTTGATGAATTGAAAGAAAAGTATGAAAGTAGTTTAATAGACGATAGAATAGTAGGTTTGGATGTATCGACCCGCCCGGATTGTGTTCCAGATGAGGTGATAGCACTTTTAAAAACTTTTAAAGATAGAGTTGATGTTTACGTTGAGCTCGGTGTTGAGAGTACTAACCCCAATACGTTAAAGTATATGAACAGAGGGCATTCTTTGGCTGAGGTTATAGATTCTGTAAATAGGTTAAAAAAAGCGGGATTAGAGGTTATTCTGCATTATATAATAGATTTTCCTTGTGATACATTAGAAGATGTGAAAGAGATGGCTAAGGTTAGTTCCGCCTTGAAGGTTAACGGTGTAAAATTGCATTCTTTGTATATCGTTGAGAATACAAAACTTGCCGATTTGTATAAAAGTGGAGAGTTTGTACCTTTGACGCTGGATGATTTTGTAGAAAGGGCAATTACTTTCTTGGAATACTTAGATCCACAGGTCGTGATTCATAGACTCGTTGCTGATCCTCCAAAAACCGGAACGTTACATGGAAATTGGGGGATTTCTAAAATAAAGATTTTAAACTTAATTGAAAATACGATGAGAGAGAGAGGTTCCTATCAGGGGAAAAATTTTAACTATTTGAATAATTGAAGTAGGACGGTTGATCGCGAGTAGGCATACTTGGCCTATTTTGAGGAAAGTCCGGACTCTAAGGGCAAGATACTGGTTAACAACCAGAGGGAGTGATCCCTGAATAGGGCCATAGAAAAGAAAACCGCCGAAAGGCAAGGGTGGAACGGTGAGGTAAGAGCTCACCAGTGTCAGAGCGATCTGGCAGCTTGGTAACCTCTATCTTGAGCAAGGTCAAGCAAGAAGGCCAGAGGTGGCCCGCCGAGAGACTTGAGTGTCCGCCTTCTGGGTAGACCGCGTAGATTAATGGTCAACTTGACAGAATCCGGCTTATAGTCCTACTGATATATTAAACAATGACGCCCGTTCTGGGCGTCATTGTTTAAGTTATTCTTCTTTCGGAAGTAATTGGAGTATAGATAATTCTGAAGCGTCACCTTTTCTATAACCGATTTTTAATATTCTTGTGTAACCACCGTTTCTATTTTCATATCTGGGTGCGATCTCATGTACTATTTTGTAGACTAGTTTTCTGTCGTTGAAGTGTTTGTTTATATCCCTGTTTAAAGCTACTCTCCTTTCTGGGAGATCAGTCGAATTAGCTTCCTTGGCTTTGGTGATTATTCTTTCAACAAGGGGCCTTACGGCTTTTGCTTTTGCGGTAGTAGTGATTATACTTTCAGATTCAAATACACTTCTAGCCAAATTGTTCAACAACGCTTTTCTATGGGAAGCATATCTATTTAATTTTTTAGTTTTGACTCTATGCCTCATCGAAGGTGTTCCCCCTTTCTTCTTGGTGTAATTTTTCGTAATCTATATCAAATTTCTCACTTAGCTCTTTTTTTATCTCGTCTAAAGATTTTCTTCCAAAGTTTTTGATTTTAAGAAGGTCAGCAGGTCTTCTTTTTAATAGTTCTCCAATGGTGTCTATTTTTTCTCTTTTTAAACAGTTTTTAGCTCTTTTCGTTAAATCCAAAGAATCAATCTGAGTTTCCACTAAATCTTTTGGCAACCCAAAAATATTTTCTTCCGCTTCTTCCTCTTCTTCTTCCTCTCTTTCAACTGAAACTTCCATTTGTTCTATAGCGCCCTCTTCTCCTTCTTTTTCCCAAAGTTTGGAAATGAAATCAAAATGTTCCATTAAAATTTTTGTTGCTTCTTTTAATGCTTCGGTGGGTGTTATGTTTTTTTTCGTCCAAATTTCAAGTATTAGCTTATCGTAGTCAGTTCTTCTTCCCACACGGATATTTTCGGTTAAATAGTTAACTTTAAGAACGGGACTGAACACTCCATCGATGAATATGTATTCGATGTCACTTTGAAATGTCAATTCTTGGGCAGGAATGAAACCTTTCCCTGCTTGAGCGTACAATTCAAAGTCTACTTCCATATCTTTATTTACATGGGCTATAACAAAATTTGGGTTGGCTATTTCTACTCCTGCCGGAGTTTTTATGTCCCCACTTTTTATGACTTGACCTGCTTTGTATTTCTTTCTTAGACTCAATAAAATTGGGTAATCTATCTCGTTGAGACTTTCAATGTCGTCAACCTTTAATTGAACCTTTTTTAAGTTTAAAGTTATTTCCAAGATGTCTTCTTTTATACCCTTTATTGTGTCGTATTCATGTAATTTTCCTGGGATACGTAGCCCGGTTATAGCCAAAGATGGAATGGACGATAACAACACCCTTCTTAATGCATTACCTAAAGTTATAGCATATCCTTTTTCCAGAGGAAACAATTCGTATTTTGAGTAGTTATATTCATCTTGCTCTTCCTTTTCAACTATCCTAAATTTTTCCGGTTTTATTAATATCTCCATATTATCTCTGATCCTTATTAGGGAGTCAGAGCACACCTCCTTTCCTGCCCCTTATGAGCGAGGTGATATTTTGTGTTTCAAATAAATAATACTTTTTACTTAGAGTAAAGCTCTATGATGTTAATCAAAGGTACAGGAACATCCATTTCATCAATATTTGGTAGTCTTTCGAAAGTTCCCCTATAATTTTCAAATTCCACGTTTACCCAATTGGGAATATTTCTATATCCTTCTTGCACTAATTCTAATCCTTCTCGTACTTGTTGTATGTTGCGACTTTTTTCCTTAACTTCTATTACATCCCCTACTTTAACTCTGTAAGATGGAATATTTACTTTCTTTCCGTTAACTAATATATGTCCATGAGTTACTATTTGCCTTGCCGTTCTTCTGTTTGGTGCGAAACCCATTTGATAAACTACAGAATCTAACCTTCTTTCTAAGAGTTGCATCAAAACTTCTCCAGTTTCTCCGCTTGGGGATCTTTCAGCTTCTTCAAAAGTGTTTCTGAATTGTTTCTCCATTAAGCCGTACATTCTTTTTAAGGCTTGTTTTGATCTTAATTGCATAGCGTATTGAGTCAATTTTTGTTTTTGTCTTCCGTGTTGTCCCGGAATGTAATTTCTTTTTCTAAGGGCTGATTTCTCAGTGTAGCTTCTTTTCCCTTTTAAATAAAGGTTTATTCCTTCGCGTCGAGATAATTTTTCGAGTGGTCCTATGTACCTCGCCATTAATTCTTTCCCTCCTTAATTAGAATCTTTTCTTTTTTGGCCTACAACCGTTGTGAGGTATAGGGGTGACATCTTTTATACTTTCTACATTTAGACCTGCAGCCTGTAAAGCCCTAATAGCGGATTCTCTTCCAGAACCTGGCCCTTTAACATATACATCGACCCTTTTTACCCCCAGATTTAGAGCTTCTTTTGCAACTTTATCTGAGGCCATTTGAGCTGAGAATGGAGTCCCTTTTTTGGCTCCTTTAAATCCAACATTTCCGCCACTAGACCATATTATTGGCCTGCCTTCAGTATCTGTTAAAGTAACGATTGTGTTGTTGAAGGTTGAATGAATGTGTATTGCTGCTTTTTCGGGAGCAGCTTTCTTTTTTTTGGTTCTTTGCTTTACTCCTTTTTTTGCCATTTATTTAAAAGCCTCCTTAAAAATTTGATTTATTACTCTCTTTAGAAACGCTAAAACTTGTGTTAGCGCCCCTTCGCCCCGCTCCCCACCCATAAGGTTAAAGTAATTTTTATCCATTTACATAGCTCCCCACCCATGTGGAAAAGGGATCTGCAATCCCTTAAACCCCTACAACTCACCCTTAAGGATGATGAGAAGCTCAGTTAGCTTTATCTTTTTTTGATCTTGGTTAATCTTGGTCCCTTTCTAGTTCTTGCGTTGGAGTGGGTTTTCTGACCTCTTACGGGTAATCCCGCTTTATGCCTTTTCCCCCTGTAACTACCAATGTCTATCAAACGCCTAATATTTTTATTAACCTCTTGCCTTAGTTCACCTTCAACTTTATAATTTTCGTTTATGTGGTGAGTTAGCTTTGAAATTTCATCGTCGGTTAGTTCTTTTGCTCTTTTGTTAGGGTCTATTTCTAAGTTATTTAATATATCAAGTGCTGTTTTTCTACCTATTCCATAAATATATGTTAATCCTACAAATAACGCTTTATTATCTGGTACTTCAACACCTAAAATACGCGCCATCCTTTTATCCTCCTCTTAAAGAAATTCTTATTATCTTATTATCCTTGTCTTTGCTTGTGTTTTGGATTTTTTGAACATACAACCCAAACTTTTCCGCCTCTTTTTACTATTTTACAGTGCTCACATCGTTTTTTTACAGAAGCCTTCACCTTCATAATTTATTTCCTCCTTCTTGATTCTCATTCTCTGTATTGATCTATTTTTTAATTTTTGTTGCCTTTTTCCCTTTTCACTATTCTTCCTTTGTTTAAATCGTAAACGGAGACTTCCACAGTGACTCGGTCTCCTGGAAGTATTTTGATAAAATTTTTTCTCATTCGCCCAGAAATATGGGCTAATATTTCATGCCCATTATCTAATTTAACTTTAAAATTTGCATTAGGTAAAGCTTCAATGATGTATCCTTGCATAACAACGACGTCTTTTTTAGCCAATACAATCCCTCCTTTTTCAGGGATTTTTTTCTGTCATTAGTAACTCTAAAATACGATTTAGCGCCCTTCCCCCGCTGCCCCCCCTGTGGAAGAGGGACCTGCGGTCCCTTAGACCCATACGTTAAGGGGCTTGCCCCTTAAAAACCCCAAAATCTGTGTTTGTTTAAAAAAAGTTTTTTGCACAAGGCTGCAAAAGGGTAAACCCTTTAAGATCCCAAGTTCAAAATCAAAATCAACTTAAAAACATAGTTTGCATACTACAGCAAACAGTGCTCCGCCCTGTGACCCTTTTAAAACCAGATACTTAATTTTGGAAAATGATTTTTAGAACTTTTTATGTAAGCTGCGCTTAGTCCTTATTTGCGCCCCTTCGCCCCGCACCCCACCCTTCTTAGGAAAGGACCTGCGGTCCCTTAGACCCCTCAACTTACTCATAAGGATAAAAGAATTTTTATCCATTTCCACATCGCTGTCCGCCCATAAGGAAAAAGGGATGGAGGAGGGTTCCCCCGTGACCCTAAAAATAAACCCTTAAATTATAGTTGCGTTAGTATTTCTGGGCCATTTTCTGTCACGGCAATTGTATGTTCAAAATGCGCTGCTTTCGATCTATCTCTGGTTACCGCTGTCCAACCATCTTCTAAAATATCCACTTCGTAACTTCCCATAGATACCATTGGTTCTATAGCAATTGTCATGTTTTTTCTTATTTTTGGGCCTCTATCTTGTCTTCCATAATTTGGAATTTGAGGATCTTCATGTAATTTCCTTCCTACGCCGTGACCTACGTATTCCCTTATTACAGAAAAACCTTTACTTTCAATATAAGTTTGAACTTCGTAACCAATATCACCAATTGTATTACCAACTACAGCTTTTTTTATACCCATATACAAAGATTCTTTGGTCGCTTCAACCAATTCTTTTTCCTTTTCAGAAACTTGTCCTATTATGTAGGTCCTGGCAGAATCTGCTATGTATCCTTTGTAAGTTAAACCACAATCTACGGATACAACATCACCATTTTTTAAAACTTTACTTCTCAATGGAAATCCATGAACAACTTCTTCATTTACAGAAAAGTTGATGGCATATTTGTAACCACTATAACCTTTGAAAGTGGGTATAGCATCTTCCTTTTCCATGTATGCTAAAACATATTTTTCAATATCTTCTCCGTTAACGCCTTCTTTCACTATTTCCGGAAGTAAAGCGTCAAGAAGACGGGCAAGCTTTTTTCCAGCCCGTCTCATCATTTCTATTTCTTGATCAGTCTTAATTATTATCATTATTTGTTAAAACTCCTTAGTATATTAAACAATTCTTTTGTAACGTCTTCAACATCTTGAGCACCGTCTATTGTAATTATTTTGTTATTTTTTCTATAATATTCTATTACGGGCTCGGTATTTTTCTTATATACTTTGTATCTTTCTCTGACTACATCTTCTTTGTCGTCGTCTCTTTGAATTAATTTTGTACCACATACATCACATTTTTCGTCTTCTTTTGGTTTAAGTGTGATTAAATTATATACTTTTCCACAGTTTGGGCAAACTCTTCTATTACTTATCCTTTTTACTATTTCCTCTTCAGAAACATCGATTAGTACTGCCGCATCTATTTCTTTTTTCAACTCTTTTGTTGCCTGATCTAAAAATTTTGCTTGGTCTAAAGTTCTAGGATAACCGTCAAGTATAAAAGAATCTAATTCTTCCAGTTTTTCTTTTACCAAACTGTTCATTATTTCATCTGAAACTAATTCTCCACGATCCATAATTGCTTTAGCCTTTTTACCTAATTCTGTACCTTTGCTAACAGCATCTCTTAAAATATCTCCGGTGGATATGTGTACAACATCAAACTCCTTGGCTACCTTTTTGGCTTGAGTCCCTTTACCTGCACCAGGGGGTCCGAAAAATAAAAGTCTCAACGAAAATTCATCTCCTTCCTCGTAGCCTTCCTTTTTTCATAAAGCCTTCATACTGTCTAACTATCATGTGTTGCTCCATCTGTTGAACTATGTCTAAAGCAACTCCCACTGCTATTAGGGTACTGGTACCACCTATCCAAATTTGCTGCATCCCTGAAGCACCTCTGATAAAGTAGGGGACCAAAGCGATTACTACCAAAAAGATCGCTCCTATGAATGTTACCCTCGTCATAACTGAAGTGATGTAATTAACAGTCGGTTTTCCTGGTCTTAAACCTGGTATGAACCCGCCATAATTTCGAATATTATCTGCTACGTCGTTTGGATCCATAACAACAGAACTGTAGAAGTATGTAAAGAAGAAAACCAACAAACCATACAACACAAGGTAAAGCGGAGCACCTATGGCAAATAGTCTATCGTCTACCGTCGTGTTTGTCACTCCAGCAATCATACTGGGTAGAGTCATGATAGCCGAAGCAAAGATTATTGGAATTACCCCTCCACCATTTACCTTAATAGGTAAATATGTTGAGGAACCTCCATAAATTTTGGTGCCGACCACTCTTTTTGCATACTGAATATTAATTCTTCTTTCAGAGGTTTGAACCGCTACCACGGCTATTACTATAAATATGGCAACAGCCGCTAAGAGTATCCATTCTAACGGAGTTAAACCTATGAGAGCTTCTGCTGCATATGTAGGATACCTCGATACTATACCTGCAAATATTAAAACAGATACTCCGTTTCCTATTCCTTTTTCGGTGATTAATTCACCTATCCATAGTAAAAACATCGTTCCTGCTGCTATAGAAACGGTTGCTAAAGTTACAAAGAGGACTGGTGATAGGTTGGGGGATCTGTAATTGTTGGCAGCTATGGACATTAATAATCCTTGCCCAAAAGCTAACACTAACGTTAACATCCTGGTGTAATGAGCGAATTTTTTTCTCCCACTTTCACCTTCTCTCAACATTTCTTTTAAACTAGGTATTATAGAAGAGAGAAGTTGAAAAATGATCGAAGCTGTAATATAGGGTGTTACTGAGAGAACAAATATAGATAAATTGCTTAATGCTCCCCCAGCAAAAACGTCAAAAAAACCGATGAATCCTCCAACCGCTCCTTGGGCTGCTCCACTTAAAGCAGATTGCCATGCCTCAATATTTATTCCCGGAATGGGGATGTAAATACCTATCCTAAACCCTATCAACGCTAAAAAGGTGAATATAACCCTATCCCTTAATTCAGGAATCCTAAAAACGTTCCTAAAGGCTTTGAACATGTTATTCAATCACCTCTATTTTCCCGCCAACAGCTTCAATTTTCTCTCTAGCAGTTTGAGAGAAAAAGTTAGCTTTGACAACAAGAGGTTTTGATATTTCTCCTTTTCCTAATATTTTTACTCCATCGTTCAATTTTTTTATTACTTTCCTTTCTAGAAGTATATCTGGAGTTACTTCTTCATTTTCTGAGAAATACTTTTCTAATGTTTCTACGTTTACAACAGAATATACTTTTTTGAATGGTTTATTAGAAAATCCAAATTTTGGAGTCCTTCTAATAATGTTTGTTTGTCCACCTTCAAAGGCTTTACCGATTTTACCACTTCCTCTAGCCTTTTGACCTTTGTGCCCTTTTCCGGATGTTTTTCCTAATCCTGAGCCAATTCCTCTTCCTAACCTTTTTTTGGGTTTTCTTGATCCTGGTGTAGGTTTTAGATCTTCAATTTTAAGTGGCATGTATATAGCCTCCTTATTTACAGTTTGTTTAATTAAGAATCGATTTCTTCCCACTCAACTAAGTGATGTACAGTCCTTATCATTCCTCTAATTTGAGGATTGTCAGGTTTTATTACTACTTTATCTTTTCTAGTTAAATCTAAAGCATCGAGAGTAGCTAATTGTCTTTTGTTCTTCCCTGCTCTTCCTCTTACTAATTTTATTTTTAGGCTTGACATCGCTCATACCCCCTCGTGTGCACCAAAAAATACTTGTTTTACAGTTAAATCTCTCAACTTTGCAATTTCTTGAGGAGATCTTAGCTTTTTTAATCCATTGTAAGTGGCTTTAGCTAAATTTAATACGTTCGTTGAACTAATGGATTTACTTAGAATATTATCTATTCCTGCTAATTCAACAACGGCTCTTACAGCTGAACTAGCTATAACACCGGTACCTGGCCCTGCTGGGAACAGTAATACGGTGGAAGCATCTTGTTCACCGATTGTTTCGTAAGGAATGGTTCCATTTCTAACGGGGACTTCTATTATATTATTCTTTGCATTTTCAATTGATTTTCTGATGGCTTGTGGAACTTCCCGGGCATTCCCAACTCCTAATCCTACTTTTCCATTTCTATTACCTACTACTGAAACAGCTCGAAATGAAATAGTTTTTCCACCTTTAGTTACTTTACTGACCCTTCGAATTTCGATTACTCGTTCTTCTAATTCATTTGCAGCATCAGTAGCTTTTACTTTCTGATCGCTCGGCATAAATTACCAACACCTCCTAAAACTTTAAGCCCGTTTCTCTTGCTGCTTCAGCAAGAGCTTTTACTTTTCCATGGTATTTGTAACCGCTTCTATCAAAAACTATTTCTGTTATACCTTTTTCTTTTGCTTTTTCAGCTATAAGTTTCCCTACTTCTTTTGCAGCGTTTTCATCCCATGTTTTTTCTAATTTTTCTTTCAATTGTTTTTGGGTTGTTGAAGCAGACACCAATGTGACACCTTTGGTATCGTCTATTATTTGAGCGTATATATGCTTTTGACTTTTAAAGACTGTTAGTCTTGGTTTTTCTGGTGTTCCTCTAACGTTTTTTCTCACTCTTAAATGCCTTTTTCGTCTAAGGGCTTTTTTGTCTAATTGTTTTATCAATTTAAAAGGGACCTCCTTTGCGGAAATGTTTTAAACTTTCTTTCCTTCTTTTCTTAAAACACTTTCTCCAACGTATTTTATACCTTTACCGCTGTATACGTTAACTTTTCTCAAACTTCTTATTCTTGCAGCGACTTCTCCAACTTTGTATTTATCTATACCTTTAACCACCACTCGTGTGGGTTGTGGAACCTCTATTGTTATTCCTTCAGGCACCGGAAATTCTACCGGCTTTGAATAACCAATATTCAAGACTAAATTTTTCCCTTGAAGTTGCGCTCTGTACCCAATACCAGTAATTTCTAATTCCTTTTGGTATCCTTCAGTTACACCTTTAATCATGTTTCTCACGTGAGAGGTGAACGTACCTCTGAGCGCTTTTAATCGCTTCTCGTCAGAACCTCTTTTAACTACGCCTTCTTTTGATTTAATCATTAATTCGTTGTTATCTGTGTAAACTTCCAAATATTCGGGTAAATTTAGACTTAATTCACCTTTTTTACCTTTGATTTTTATTGTTTGTCCATCCACTAATAATTCTAAACCATCAGGAATAATTGTTGGTTTATCAGCTATTCTCGATTGTGGCATCTAGGCACCTCCTCACCATACATAACAGATTACTTCTCCACCAACTTTTTTCTCTCTAGCTTCTTTATCGGTCATTACTCCTAAGGACGTTGAGAGTATAGCTATACCTAATCCACCTTTTACTTTTGGTATGTTACGGGTATTAACATATACTCTTCTTCCGCTTTTTGAAACCTTTATGATTCCTTCCATTATAGGTTTTTTTTCTCTTCTAGTTCCTTTGTACTTTAAATAGACTTTGAGTATTCCTTGTTTACCATCGTCTATGAATTTATAATCATTGATAAATCCTTCTTTTTTCATTATTTCTAAAATGTCTCTTTTTAAGTTCGAAGCAGGTATTTCTACACTCTCTTTGAACACCGAGTTGGCGTTCCTTATTCTGGTTAGCATATCAGCTACCGGATCGCTCCACATTCGTTTTTCCCTCCTTACCAGCTAGCCTTCTTAACTCCAGGAAGTTTACCTTCTAGAGCCTTTTCTCTGAAACATATTCTGCATAAACCGAATTCTCTATAAACAGCTCTTGATCTGCCACAAACTTTGCATCGTGAGTACTCTCTTGTTTTATACTTTTGGGTTCTTTTGGATTTTTCTATAAGCGCCTTTCTCGCCATTAATTACAACCTCCATTCATGATTTTTGTAATGGGAAACCAAAATATTCTAACAGTTTCCTTGCTTCCTCATCAGTTTTAGCTGTGGTAACGATTGTTATATCCATTCCTTGAACTCTATTTATGTCATCAGGCTTAATTTCTGGGAAAATTAGTTGTTCAGGAATTCCAAAGGTATAATTGCCTCTCCCATCAAAAGAATCAGATGGCAATCCTCTAAAGTCTCTTAATTTTGGTAATACAATATGATTTAATTTGTACAAGAAATTATACATTTTCCATCCTCTCAAAGTTACTTTTACACCTATTGGCATTCCTTCCCTAACCTTAAAATTAGCAACGCTTTTCTTAGCTCTGGTTATTAAGGCTTTTTGCCCGACTATCCTTGTTAACTCTTGAGCATGTTTTTCAACAACGGCTCTATTTCTGGAGCCTTCTCCAACTCCCATATTAACAACTATCTTTACAAGTTTTGGTACTTGTAGTTCGTTTTTGTAGTTAAATTCTTTCATCATAGAAGGTATTACTACTTCTTTGTATCTGTCTTTTAGAGGTATATATTGAACTTTTTCCATTGATAGTCCTCCTTTTTGCTTCTTCCCTTACTTACTTGCTAGGTTTTTACAATGTTTCAACAATTCGAATGGATTAAGACTTATCTACTATTTCACCACATTTTTTGCAATATCTTACTTTGCTTCCATCCTCAAGAAATTTAAATCCCACTCTGGTTTTTTGATCACAATTTGGACAAACCAACATAACGTTTGAAATATCAATAGGACTGGGTTGCTCGATAATTCCCCCCTCCCTCATCTTTTGAGTGGGCCTTTGATGTTTCTTAACGACGTTTACGTTATCTACAATAACTTTTTTATCCTTTGGAATAACCCTTAAAACTTTGCTTTTTTTCCCTTTATCTTTTCCAGAAATTACTATTACAGTGTCATCTCTTTTTATTTTATACATATTTTCACCTCACCAAACTTCTTTTGCTAACGATGCTATTTTCGCATAGCCTTTTTCCCGCACTTCTCTGGCTACTGGGCCAAAAACCCTCGTCCCTAAAGGTAATTTATTTTTATCAACTAGTACTGCAGCATTGTCATCAAATCTAATATAGGTTCCATCTTTCCTTTTTATCTCTTTTTTCGTTCTGACAATAACGGCTTGAACTACTTGACCTTTTTTCAAATCTGTGTGAGGTATGGCTTCCCTAACGGAGCAAACAACGGTGTCTCCAACGGTTCCTTTTGATTTATGAAATCCTCCGAGTACTTTAATAACTCTTAAAACTTTTGCTCCAGAGTTATCAGCGACTCTAACTTTACTCTCTAGTTGTACCATCAACCTCACCTCCAAAGGCTTCTTGTACTTCTTCTTCAACTGACTCGGGTGTTTCAACTTCTTCCGATAAAATATTTTTTCTCACAATTCTTTTTAAAACAAAAGCCTTTGTTTTGGAAAGCTTTCTAGATTCTTCTATTTCAACAATATCACCGATCTCACATTCGTTATTTTCGTCATGTGCATGGTATCTTCTGGTTTTTTTAACAAATTTGTGGTATTTGGGATGTTTGGTAAGTCTGTCTGTTTCTACCGTTATCGTTTTGTCCATCGCATTGCTGACAACTTTTCCCGTTATTATCTTTTTAGACATGAAATTTACCTCCTTATTCCGAGTTCCCTTTCTTTGAGGATGGTCTTTATTCGAGCTATATCTTTCTTTACTTGCTTGATACTTGAAGAATTTTTTAGTTGTCCAAGTTCAAGTTGAAACCTCAATTGAAATAATTTTTCCTTTAAATTGTTTAATTCTTCATTGAGCTCTTCGTCTGTTAATTCTCTCATCTCAGTTATTCTCATCAGAGCTCCCCTCCTATTTCATATCTTTGAACTATCTTAGTCCTTATCGGTAGCTTGGAGGCGGCATACTCTAAGGCCCTTTTGGCAGTTGCTTCATCGACTCCACCTATCTCAAACATTACCCTTCCCTTCTTTACAACCGCTACCCAACCTTCTACATCACCTTTACCTTTTCCTTGCCTTGTTCCAATACCTTTGGAAGTTACTGGTTTATCTGGAAAAACGTTAATCCAAATATTTCCTGTTCTTTTTAAGGTTCTAACCATAGATAACCTACATGCTTCTATCTGTTGAGCGGTTATCCATGAACTTTCCATCGCTTTTAATCCCCAGTCACCAAAATGTACCAAACTAGCACCTTTTGTCATTCCTTTGACTGTTCCGCGTTGTTGTTTTCTGTATTTCACTCTTTTAGGCATTAACATTTAGGATTTCCTCCTTTTTTACCATTTCTACGATCTTTAGCATGCTTTAGCGCCCCTTTGCCCCGCTCCCCACCCTAAGGAAGAACACAATATTTTGTCCCTTCATTTCGTAGCTCCATCCATAAGGATGGGGAAAGATATCTTCACTCCGCTCCTTACCTTTTAGGATGAGCAGAAGACTTTGCCTCTTCATCTGGTAGCCCATCCATTTGGAAACATTATTGAATTATCGTATCTCCATGATAGACCCATACCTTTATTCCTATGGTGCCGTATTTAGTTTGAGAATGAACGATAGCGTAATCTATGTTTGATCTTAAGGTTTGAAGAGGTAATCTTCCTTCCATATACCATTCTGTTCTTGCTATTTCAGCACCACCAAGCCTGCCAGAAACCATAATTTTCACGCCTTTAGCGCCTCTTCTCATGGCGTTGCTTATAGCTCTTTTCATGGCAACTTTGTGCGAAACCCTTCTTTGAAGTTGACCCGATACATCTTCAGCTATGAGTTGAGCATCAACGTAAGGATTTTTTACTTCTTGAGCGTAGACCTTAACATTTTTATCGCCCACTATGTTTTTCAAATCATCTCTAATTTTTTTTATCTCTGAACCTTTTCGTCCGATCAAAATCCCTAGTCTTGCACCATAGATATCTATTCTTATTAACGAATCGCTGGGTCTTTCAATTAATATATCTGAAATTCCGGCAGCTTCGTAATTTGATTTTAGATAATTTCTTATCTTTTCATCTTCATGTAAATAATCAGAATAATTCTTTTCGTTAAACCATACAGATTTCCAATTTTTATTGTTTCCAAGCCTGAAGCCGTTTGGATGCACTTTTGATCCCACTTAATTCACCTCACTTTATTTATCGGCACTTTTGTCTCTCACGGTTATATAAATATGGCTCATTCTTTTTTGAAGAATATCTGCTCTTCCATGAGACCTTGGCCATAGTCTTTTTAGTCTAGGGCCTTCATTCACCATTATTTCAGAAACATAAAGATTTTCAGCGTTCAACCCAAAATTATTCTCGGCGTTGGCTATCGCGGACATCAAAGTTTTGTATAGTATACGTGCTGATTTTTTTGGACTGAAAGTGAGTATTTGAAGTGCTTCACTTATATCTTTATTTCTTATTGAGTTGGCCATGGATCTAACTTTTTTTGGTGATATTCTTACATACTTTGTAACTGCCCTAGCTTCAACAATTGGTTCAGCAGCTTCTTTTTCTTTTCTCAATCTATGATAAACAGACCTTTTTACTTTTCTACCATCTTCTTGAACTCTGGAAACATTATTAGTAGCCATAAACTACCCTCCTCAACCTTGCTTTTCTAACTTTCCTTTAACCGCTTTTTTGTCCGGATGCCCTCCAAACCTTCTGGTTGGAGAAAATTCACCTAATCTATGACCGATCATTTGTTCAGTTATATAAACCGGTATGTGTTTCATTCCGTTATGAACTGCTATTGTGTGCCCAACCATTTCTGGAAGGATCATTGAAGCTCTTGACCAAGTTTTAATGACTTTTTTTTCACCCTTTTCGTTCATCTCTCTAATTTTTTTAATAAGACTCGGATGAACATATGGACCTTTCTTTAAAGATCTTCCCACCTACTGCACCTCCTTGCTCTTTCTGTTTAGTGCCTACTTTCCTCTTCTTCTTACAATAAATTTATCGGATTGTTTTTTTCCTCTTCTTGTTTTATATCCTTTAGCAGGAGTCCCCCATGGGGATTTAGGAATGTGACCTTTGCTCCTACCTTCTCCACCACCCATTGGGTGGTCTACTGGATTTTGCACCATACCTCTTACCTTGGGCCTTCTTCCCAACCATCTGGTTTTTCCCGCTTTACCGTAAACTTCGTTGGAATGGTCTTCGTTGCTTACTACACCGATGGTAGCCATGCAACTTAAACGAACCCTTCTCAACTCACTAGAAGGCATTTTTAAAAGTGCATATTTACCTTCTTTAGCCATTAACTGAGCATAAGTCCCTGCAGATTTTGCTATTTTTCCACCTCTGCCTGGTTCAAATTCTATGTTGTGTACAAGCGTACCCAAAGGAATGTTCTCCAAAGGTAAGCAGTTGCCAACTTTGATTTCAGCATTTGCACCATTCATTACAGTTTCTCCAACTTTCAATCCCTTTGGAGATAATATATACCTTTTTTCTCCATCAGCATATACTAGTAGAGCTATCCTTGCACTTCTGTTGGGATCGTATTCTATTGAGGCAACTTTTGCAGGGATATTTACTTTATTCCTTTTAAAGTCGATTACTCTGTATTTTCTTTTATGCCCACCACCACGATGCCTCATTGTAACTCGACCATAATGGTTCCTTCCACCTGTTTTTTTCAATGGTTCCAGTAAACTTTTTTCAGGTTTGACTTTTGATAATTCGGAAAAATCAGAAGTCGACATATATCTTCGCGAAGGTGTTACGGGTTTGTATTGTTTTAACGCCATTATTTATTCCCCTCCTACAAACTGCCTTGCAATTCTCTTATTACGTAACCTTCTCCTAATTTAACTATTGCTTTTTTCCATCCTCTGGTATACCCTTCACTTCTTCCCAATCTTTTTGGTTTCGGTTTCATATTCATTACGTACACTTTTTCTACTTTGACTTTGAATATTGTTTCAATGGCTTCCTTTATTTCTGGTTTAGTAGCATCTTTCACAACTTCAAATGTATATTTTCGTTCTTGCATGAGAGAATAAGTTTTTTCTGTTAAGATCGGCCTAGTAATAATATCGTACGCTTTTTGAAGCTCCATCAGCCGATCACCTCCTCGATTTTATTCACCATTTCTTTGGTAAGTACAATTTTCTCATTGTTTATTAAATCAAATACATTCAAACCATCCACATTTTTTTTATTTTGTCCAGGATTATCAGCAATAATTACTTTCACCTTTGGTAAATTTCTTGCAGACAATTTGAAGTTTTCGTATTGTTCTTGCTTATAAGGAAATAAAAATAAGACCTTTGTACCATCCATACCAAATTGGGTCAAAATATTTTTTACATCTTTTGTTCTAGGTTTTTCAAATTTAACATCATCCAAAACAATTAAGTTATTTTCTCTATACCTGACACTCAATGCAGATTTTAATGCTAATCTTTTCATTTTTTTGTTGAGATCTTTGTGAAATTCCCTAGGTTTTGGTCCAAAAGCTACTCCACCGTGTCGGAAAATAGGAGATCTAATTGATCCGGCTCTTGCTCTACCTAAATGCTTTTGAGGCCACGGTTTTCGGCCTCCTCCCCTGACTTCACTTCTAGTTTTTGTCGAAGCTGTACCTGCCCTTTTGTTGGTTAATTGCATATCCACGTATCTATATAGTACATCCATATTTGGGTCGATATTAAAAATTTCATCTTTAATATCTAACGTTCCCACTTTTTCATTTTTAATGTTGTATACATCTATCTGTGACATTTTTTAATTGACCTCCTTACTTCATTTTTGGGCGTTTAGCCTTAACGGCTTCTCTTATTGTTACTAATCCGCCCCTCGCTCCTGGGACTCCACCTTTGACCGCTATTAGATTGTTTTGTACATCAATGTAAACTACCTCTGAGTTTTGAATGGTTACCCTTTCATTTCCGTATTGACCAGCCATTTTTTTCCCTTTGAATACCTTAGAAGGATAGGATGCATTTCCTGTTGATCCTAGATCTCTATGAAATTTTGAACCGTGAGTTTTCTCTCCCCCTGAAAAGTTCCATCTTTTCATAACTCCTGAGTATCCTCGGCCTTTTGATTTACCTATTAAATCAATCTTTTCTCCTTCAGAAAAAATTGATACATCAATTTTTTGACCGATTTCGTAATCATCGACATTGTCTACTCTAAATTCCCTTAAATATCTCATGGGTTGCACTTGTGCCTTTTTGAAGTGACCCATCAATGGTTTGTTTGCTTTTCTTTCCGGTATCTCTTCAAAACCTATCTGTATAGCGTTATATCCATCTGTTTCTACGGTTTTCTTTTGAACTACCACACATGGTCCAGCTTTGATAACTGTCACCGGGATGGCTTTATCGTCTTTAAAAATTCGTGTCATTGCAACTTTTTTACCTAAAATACTCTTCATTTTCACACCTCCAGAGCCCGAATGATATCCGTCTTAATTTTTTTAGATTTACAATGGCATTAAGCCTTTATGTCTACAGATACTCCTGCTGGAATATTGACTTTCAACAGTTTAGTAACCGTATCTGATGAAGCATTGTAGATATATATAACTCTTTTATGAACAACTTTTTCAAATTGTTCCATTGAATATGAATATTTGTGTGGGGATCTTATTACCGAATATACAGTTCTCTTATTTGGTAATGGAATAGGACCAGAAACTTTAGCTTCGGTATCTTTTACGGCATCAATAATTTTTTTTGATGATTCATCTAGTAATCTATGGTCGTATCCTTTCAATCTAATTTTTATGTACTTATTATTGGCCATATTTTTTTAAAAAGCCTCCTTTTAACTCATTAGTAAGGGGAGCTGAAGCTCCCCGTACAATAATACATTCAAATTGATTATTCAATTATTTCTGTAACAACACCGGCTCCTACTGTCCTTCCACCCTCTCTTATAGCGAATCTCATCCCTTCTTCAAGGGCTACAGGGTAAATCAGTTCTACTGTCATATTGATATTGTCACCAGGCATTACCATCTCTGCACCGCTGGAAAATTCTACAAGAGTTCCTGTAACGTCTGCTGTTCTAATATAAAACTGAGGTCTGTAACCTTTGGTAAAGGGTGTGTGTCTTCCTCCCTCTTCCTTTTTCAATACGTATACCTCAGCCTTGAATTTTTTGTGAGGAGTAATTGAACCTGGAGCGGCGAGGACTTGACCTCTTTTTACTTCATCTTTTTCTATACCTCTTAAAAGACATCCGACGTTGTCTCCAGCTTCACCTTCATCCAATATCTTTCTAAACATCTCAACACCGGTTACAACAGTCTTTTTTGTTTCATAGCTCAAACCAACTATTTCAACTTGATCTCCAGTGTGAACAACACCTCTTTCGATTCTTCCAGTAACAACCGTTCCCCTTCCAGTAATGCTGAAAATATCTTCTATGGGCATTAAGAAAGGCTTATCAGTTTCTCTGACTGGATCTGGAAAGTAATTATCAATCGCATCTAGAAGTTCGTATATCTTTTGTGTCCAAGGACCGTCTGGGCTGTCTTCTTCCAATGCTTTTAGGGCAGAACCTTTAACAACTGGGACTTCATCTCCAGGAAATTCGTAGCTACTTAGGAGATCTCTAACTTCCATTTCTACTAAGTCTATTAATTCTTCGTCATCAACCATGTCAACTTTGTTTATAAAAACAGCTATAGCAGGAACGTTAACCTGTCTTGCCAACAAAACATGTTCCCTTGTTTGTGGCATAACACCATCAGTTGCGGCTACAACCAAAATAGCTCCATCCATTTGAGCTGCCCCAGTTATCATATTTTTTATGTAGTCCGCATGACCTGGACAATCTATATGTGCATAATGCCTTTTTTCTGTTTGATATTCAATGTGTGAAACGTTGATGGTGATTCCCCTTGCTTTTTCTTCAGGAGCTTTATCTATCATGTCAAAAGGTGTAAAATCTGCCCAGCCTTTGTAAGATAAAGCCTTGGATATAGCGGCGGTTAAAGTTGTTTTCCCGTGGTCAATATGACCGATAGTTCCTACGTTCATGTGTGTCTTTTCCCTAACAAACTTCTCTTTAGCCATTGTTCTATCTCCTCCTTATAAATTATTATTGAACTTATTCTCTACTTAAGAGTTTTTGAGTTACTTGCTCCGGAACCTCCTCATAATGAGAAAATTGAATCGAACTGGTTGCTCTTCCTTGCGAAAGAGATCTCATTACTGTGGCGTATCCGAATAATTCTGATAATGGAACATGGGCATGTATTATTCTGGTATTCGTTCCTCCCACGTTTTCAAAACTCTCTACTCTTCCTCTTCTTGAGCTTAAATCGGCAATTATATCTCCCATGTATTCTTCAGGAGTTGTAACGTCCACTTTCATGACAGGCTCTAACAAAACTGGTTTGGCTCTCTTTACTGCATCTTTAAAAGCCATAGATGCAGCTATTTTAAAGGCCATTTCTGAAGAGTCAACTTCATGGTATGAACCATCAAAAACTTCCACTTTAATAGCCACCATTGGATATCCCAATAAGACGCCATCTTGCATACTTTCCTTAACACCATTCTCTATGGCTGGTATATATTCTTTTGGTATGACTCCTCCCACTATTTTATCAACAAATTCGAATTCTTTTTCGCTATTCAAAGGCAGCGGTTCAATTCTAAGTTTAACATGTCCGTACTGCCCACGACCTCCAGTTTGCCTTATATATTTACCTTCAGCTTCGGCTGGAAGTTTTATTGTTTCTTTATATGCTACACGCGGCTGACCTACTTTAACGTTCACCTTGTATTCTCTTTTAATTCTCTCAATGATAATTTCTAAGTGCAATTCTCCCATTCCAGATAATATGGTTTCTCCAGTATCGTGGTCGACGTAGCTTCTTAAACTTGGGTCTTCTTCTGTTAATGCATTTAGGGCTTTACCCAATTTTGCTTCATCATCTTTGGTTTCAGGTTCTATGGAGACCGAAATAACAGGTTCTGGGAATTCAAGTTTTTCTAGAACTATATTACATTCTTTATCTGAGAGTGTATCCCCTGTAGAAGTATCCTTTAAGCCAATTAATCCAACAATGTCTCCAGCCCTTATGTAATCAACTTCTTCCCTTTTGTCAGCATGGAGAAAAACAAGTCTAGATACCCTTTCTGTCTTATTTTTAGTTGTATTGACCACGTAGCTGCCCTTATTTAAAGTACCGGAATAAACTCTAGCAAAAGTCAACTTACCAATAAAAGGGTCCGCCATTATTTTAAAAGCCAACGCAAAAAAATCTTCGTCTTTGGAAGGATGAATATCTTTTACATATTCCCCCGTCCTTTCATCAAACGCCTTAACAGGGGGCATATCTAATGGCGACGGCAGATAATCGATAACTCCATCCAACACGGGTTGTATACCTTTGTTTTTAAAAGCACTTCCACAAAAAACAGGTACTATTTTGTTTTGAATAGTGGCTTTTCTTATCGCTTCTTTTAATTTAGCCAGGGGAATTTCTTCCTCTTCTATATAAAGTTCCATTATATCTTCATCAACCTCCGCAATTGCGGCAATTAAATCTTCTCTCTTCGATTCACAAAAATCTATTAAATCATCTGGAATACTGGTTCTTTCGATTGTTTGGCCACTTTCATCTTTCCAATAAAGTGCTTCCATAGTTAGTAAATCAACTACACCTTCAAAATCCGACTCAGAACCTATTGGAACTTGCAAAGCAACAGGATTCGCACCCAACTTATCTTTCATTGTTTGTATAGCGTTAAAAAAATTCGCTCCTATTTTATCCATTTTATTCATAAAAGCAATTCTCGGCACTCTGTACCTGTCAGCTTGCCGCCAAACAGTTTCAGATTGTGGTTCAACTCCAACTTGAGCGTCAAAAACGGCAACCGCCCCATCTAAAACACGTAATGATCTTTCCACCTCAACCGTAAAATCAACGTGGCCTGGTGTATCAATTATATTTATCCTATGATCCTTCCAAAAGGCGGACGTTGCAGCGGAGGTTATGGTAATCCCTCTCTCTTTTTCTTGATCCATCCAATCTGTTTCAGTTGTACCTTCATCAACATTCCCTAATTTGTGTTTTGTCCCCGCATAAAACAAAATTCTTTCGGTAGTAGTTGTTTTCCCTGCATCTATATGCGCAACTATTCCTATATTTCTTATTTTTTCTATGGGGTATAATCTTTCTTTCAAAACAATCCCTCCTAAAACTGCTATACTACCATCTGAAATGTGCAAAAGCTCTATTCGCTTCAGCCATCCTGTGAACGTCTTCTTTCTTTTTTACGGCAGGTCCCGTATTGTTGTACGCGTCTATCAGTTCTTGAGATAATTTACTAATCATATCTCTTCCTTTTTTTGATTGTGCAGAAGTAACTATCCATCTTATAGCTAAAGATGTGGCTCTGTTTTCAGGTACTTCAAAAGGTACTTGATATGTTGAACCCCCAACCCTTCTTGATCTTACTTCTACCACAGGTTTAACATTATCTATCGCTTTATGAAAAGCCTCTATTGGATCTTCTTTTGTTGCTTCAGCCAATCTTTCCAAAGAAGAATACACTATTTTTTGAGCTAAAGATTTTTTCCCATCATACATTAACCTGTTTATAAATTTAGAAAGTAAAATATCTCCGTAAACGGGATCTGGAACTATGTTTCTTTTCTCAGCAGTTCTTCTTCTCATTCAGTAAAGAACCTCCTTATTAAGCCTTTGGTTTTTTGGTACCATATTTACTTCTACTTTGTTTTCTACCTTCAACTCCAGCAGCATCCAAAGCTCCTCTGATTATCTTATACCTTACACCAGGTAAATCTTTTACCCTTCCACCTCTTACCAAAACGTTAGAATGTTCTTGTAGGTTATGACCTTCTCCAGGTATATAACAAGTTACTTCAATTCCATTCGATAGTTTAACCCTTGCAATCTTTCTTAAAGCTGAATTAGGTTTTTTCGGGGTCATAGTTGATACCCTTACACAAACACCTCGTTTTTGAGGGTTACCTCGTAATGCAGGAGATTTGGTCTTTTTCTTTACAGATTTTCTTCCATATCTTATTAATTGATTAATCGTTGGCACTTAGATTTCTCTCATTTCAAGGGAAGCCACTAAATAAGTGCCCTCAAAAATGAGAGTTCACCTCCTTCTGCTTTATTTTAATTTATATTAGTAAAATATATATATTTTTCGTATATTTGAAAAAATAAGAAAACGCCAGTGGATATTTTACATTATTAGACCTTAATTAAAAATTAATTAAATATAACAATTTAAATAATTTATCGTTATTTATAATTGATTTTCAAACGGTTGACCATTCCCTCAGGAATTTTTTTGATAAAATCGTTTTCCTTTTTTACAAAATAAAATGAATTCCTTAAATAAGGGTTGGTCGTTCCAGTCAGTTGTTTCAAAATGTATAATTCATTCTTTGCCCTTGTTATGGCAACATAGAAGAGCCTTTCTTCTTCATCTAATTTTTGTTCTTTAATTGCAAGTCCGTTGGGAAAATCTCCTGGATTCACCGATATGAGAATAACTACTTTCCACTCCAACCCCTTTGCTCCATGAATCGTTGTGAGAGTTAACTTATTCTCATCATTGACCCCGTTCGTGGCGTTCTTTTTTTCATCGTTCGCGGGTATTACCCCTAGCTCTTCACTGAGCGTCAAATCTTCTATAAAAGCACCCACGGAATCGTATCGACTGGCAATTTCACTGAATCTTTCAATATCCATGTTCCTTGATTTAGAATCAGTAAAAGTTAAGAAAGAATATTCTTGGTAGAAATCTTGATAAATGACATCTATCAACTCATCAGGACTACTTTCTTTCTTTTCAAAAAGTTTTGTCAATAATTCCAGGGGTGTTTTGAACTTTTTTATTTCAGTTTCCTTCAATATATTTGAGATGTTATCGTTTTCCTCATTTATTCGAGTTTCTATCTCTTCATAGATCTTTGATGCAGTTTTGTTACCAATCCCAGGAAATAATTTTAAAACTCTCATCCATGAAATCTTATCCAAAGGATTGTTTAATACCTTTAAAAAAGCCAATATATCTTTAATATGTGCGGTTTCGATGAATCTCAATCCCGATAGTATTCTGTAAGGAATACCTTTTGAATCCAATTTTTGCTGTAATACCATAGATAGTGAATGTGATCTATATAGTACAGCGATATCTTTGTAATCTAAACCTTCTTTTAATTTATCTTTTATGATTTTGGTTACGGCATCGGCTTGTTCCAAATCGTCAAAAGTTTCCACAACAAAAGGTTTTAAATAACTTTTTCTTATAGGCTTGAGGACTTTAGGTACAGAGTTAGAAGGTATTAAATGATTAATAAAACCTACTATATCAGAGGTACTTCTGTAATTACTTTGTATTTTGAAAACTTTTGTTCTGTCATCTTCTATAAAATCTTTTACGTTTTTAAATAAAGCTCCTCTAAAAGAATATATGCTTTGAGAATCGTCTCCAACAACTATCAAATTTCCATGAACCGAGGATAAAGCCTCAACCAATTCAATTTGAATTTTGTTCGTATCTTGAAATTCGTCAACTAAAACATATTTAAATTGGCTTGAACACTTGTTTAGTACTTCTGGATGAGTTTTGAATAAAACTAAAGTATTTACTAATAGATCGTCATAGTCCATGGCGTTCATATCTTTTTTTAATTGGGTATATATACCCCAGATTTGTTCAATATCTCTTTCAAAATTCAACAAATAGGGAGCTCTTTCAAGTATGGCTTCTCTTAAAGAGGTTAATGTATTACATGAATAGCTTATAATTTTCATTATTACTTCTTCTTTGGGAAGTTTGTAATTATCACTGATTTCCTTGATGTACTCGCTTTTAGCCATTTTCAGTAAATCTTTTGAATCTTCTTTGTCGAGAATGCTGTAATTATTTTTGTAATCTAAAATCGTAGCATACCTTCTGAGAATAGAATTACATATATGATGAAAGGTACCTGCAAGCATTTTGTCCATGTTTCTGTTAGTTACATTCTTTACTCTTTCTATCATTTCCTTTGCTGCCGCTTTAGTGAAGGTAACTAGTAAAATATTCTCAGGTTTAACTCCATTATTCAACAAATAGGCAATTTTATAGGTTATTACTCTAGTTTTACCAGAGCCGGGACCCGCAACTATTATCGATCTTCCTTCTGATTTTATAACAGCTTCTTTTTGTTCCTCATCTAACTCATTTTCTAGAAAAGAGGGGAACCTTTTTTCCAAAAAGAGGAAATCATTCCCCTTATTTTTCTCCATGTATTTACACTCCTATTAAATATCATATTGTATATTTGCACCCCTTCGCCCGTTATATATCTTTCTTTTCTATCATATCGCTTATTTCTTTTAATTGCAAGCTTCTGGAGGGATGCCTTAACTTCCTTAAAGCTTTTACTTCAATCTGTCTTATCCTCTCTCTTGTGACATTGAAGAAGTTTCCAACCTCTTCGAGTGTTTTCATCTTGCCATCAAGCAAACCATACCTCATTTTTAACACCGTTGCTTCTTTGGGCCTTAAGGATTCTAAAACTTTTTCAATTTCTTCTTTAAGTATCATTCTTACCGCAATTTCCTCTGGTTGATCAGCTTCAGAGTCCTCTAAAAAATCCCCTATATAAGCTTCTTCATCATCTGAACCACTTATAGGCGCATCAACGGAAATGATTTCTTTAGTTGCCAATAAAATCTCATCCATCTTTTCCAACGGTTTATCCAGTAATTCTGCTAACTTTTCGGTAGTGGGATATTCACCTGTTTCTTGGAGATGTTTTCTAATAACTATATTCATCCTATTTATAGTTTCAACCAAATGAACAGGTATTCTAATTGTTCTCGCTTGATCGGCTATAGCTCTTGTTATTGCTTGCCTAACCCACCAAGTAGCGTAGGTTGAGAACTTAAAACCTCTTTTCCAATCAAATTTTTCTACAGCTCTAATTAAGCCAATGTTCCCTTCTTGAATCAAATCCAAAAAGGTTAATCCTCTTCCAGTATATCTTTTGGCTATACTTATTACTAATCTTAAATTTGCCTTCACCAATTCGTCTTTGGCTTTTTTGTCACCTTTTTTAGCCCTTATCGCAAGTTGTCTTTCCCTGGAAGGGGTTAAGAGTTTGATCCCCCCTATTTCCCTCAAATAAATCTTTATGGGTTCATTTACGGCAGAGTTGTCAAATATCTGAGATTCCCTTTCTTGAAAAAGCTCTTCCAAACCCTCGTTAAAAAATTCTTCTTCCTCCTGGGCTTGGTCCTCTGGAAAAGATTCCATAATTTCTATTCCTTCGGATTCTAGCTTTTCATGAATCTTTTCTAAAAAGTTACCATCAATTACATCTGATAAATTATGAGGTATGCATTCATCTATATCTTGATAAGTTATGGTATTATTTTTCTTTTTGGCTATTTCAATAAGGTTTTCCAAACCTTTTTCAAGTTCTTCTATATAACATTCTTTGTCTCTTTTAACCCTAATTTTATCTTGATCAACAATCTCTATTTTTTCAATTTCTTCTATTAATTCTGAAAAATCTATCTTTTTCTTAAGCTTTTCCATCGATTAGTTTACCTCCATAGGGAACGTTATTAGATCGCTTAATAAACAAATAAAATCCATTTTTAAAATATTGTGTAATCTACTATTCAATTTACTATTTTTAGTTTAGAATAAAGTTGTATGATTTGAGACGTAATATTCGTCTTTTCCGAAAGATCTTTTGTTTCATGAAGTTTTTTCTTCAACTCTTCTATTTGTTGATTTATTTTTGTTCTTCTAATACTCTCTTTTAAAGAAGAAAGAATCCTCTCCGGATTAAAGAAATATTCAATCTTCCAAACCTCTACTATCAATTCACTTAGTTCTTTTGAAGAATTTTCAAGTAGAAACCCGATATCTGAACTTTGTGAGGTTAAAGTAAAAAATTCTTTGAGTAATTGACTAGAGAAATCTTCTTCGCTGAAATAATTTTTGAGTATCTCTCTATAGTGAGGATATTTAATCCATAGGTATAAATAAGATTTTGCAATATCGTACCTTATATCCTTTTCTACGTAAAGAGTATCTTTCGTTTGAGAATTAGACTCATTTGAAGCAGAACTTTCAGGTATGAGCGCAGACGTTCTTTCTAATACTTTTTGAATGTATTCGGTGCCTTTTCCCGTTTTTTTTGAAATATTTTCTATAAAACTTTGTAAATAACTTATTCTTCCAACATTTTCAAATTTTTTGTACCATCTTGACATTTCTTTCAAATATTTCTCTAAAGCGAATTCATTGCCTAAATCGTATTTTTCTGCATAATAATCAATAATGAATTCATGAAATTTGTAGGAGCTTTTTAATATTTCGGCGATGTATTT
Organism: Petrotoga halophila DSM 16923; assembly: GCF_002924615.1. NCBI lineage: Bacteria > Thermotogati > Thermotogota > Thermotogae > Petrotogales > Petrotogaceae > Petrotoga > Petrotoga halophila. Next base: position 27,828 of record NZ_JALY01000116.1, read on the forward strand.
GTTATCGTGCTTCTTGGTTAGTTCATCTGGATCTTTAGCAGGATACTTCGAAACTGCTATTTGGAAATCTTTAGCAAATAAAGCATCTATAGTGGATAAAGTGACTTTTTGACCAGATTCATCCATATCGTACATTGTAACTACTTTGTTAGTTGCTTTCAGTAATTCAAGGGCATGATCTTTTGTAAAGGCAGAACCTAAAATTCCTACAACATTTTTGAAACCTAATTTGTACATGGAAATTACATCAAAGTACCCTTCGACCAATATTACAAAATCATTTTCTTTTATGAATTTTTTGTTTTTATAATACCTGTAAAGTATTTTAGACTTTTTAAAAAATTTATTCTCAGGAGTATTCAGATACTTAGGAGAATTCGTTTCTTCCTCTATTTGTCTACCAGCGAAGCCCACTAGTTCTCCAACATTGTTCCTGATTGGGATAATTAAACGATTATAAAAAAACTCTTTGTCACCATTGATCAACAAACCAGCATTCTTTGCAATGTCTTTGTCAAAAAGATTTTCTTCGATCACTTTTTGGATTTCTGAGCCCGTGGCAAACCCTAATTCAAATTCTTCAGCTAACTCTCTGGTTATCTCTCTCTTTTTCAGATACTGCCACACTCTATGCTTCGAAGAAAGGTTGAGAAGATTATAGTTATAAAGCTTGGAAACTTCCTCATTGAAAGTTACCTCAACAGGTTCTTCTTTTTGAGTAATATCTAGTTCAATTCCTGCATATGTAGCTATTTTTTTTAAGGCATCCAAAAAACTAATTTGTTCATACTTTTCCAAAAAAGTGATCACATCACCATGAGCTCCACATCCAAAGCAATGGAAGGTTTGAGTTTCAGGAAATATATAAAAAGATGGTGTATCTTCCGCGTGAAAAGGACATAGTGCTACGTAATTTTTTCCCCTTTTAGAAAGAGACAAATAAGAATTGACGAAATCAACTATATCAACTTTATTTTTAATTTCGTCAATCGTTTTTTTCAGGTTATCGTAATTTCTGCTCATAATACTTCACTATTCCTTAAAAATACAAAGCAAATAATACAATACTCATCTTTTTGAAAACTGAGCTCTTTTCCTAGCTTTTCTCAAACCATATTTCTTTCTTTCTACTTCTCTTGGATCTCTGGTTAATAGACCTTCTTTTTTCAAAATGGGTCTCAAAGATTCATCATAAGAAAGCAAAGCCCTGGCAATTCCAAGCCTAATGGCACCAGCTTGGCCACTCAATCCTCCACCATTAACCCTTATAACTAAATCAAACTGTCCATTCGTAGATGTAATGGTGAGTGGTTTTAAAGCTTCCATTTCCCATACCTCGTTGCCTCTTAAATATTCTACTAAACTTTTGTATTCTTTTCCGTTTATTTTAATCTTACCATTACCTGGTCTCAAATGTACCCTCGCAACAGCTGTTTTTCTTCTACCGGTTCCATAATATTCGACAAGTTCTGCCATTCGAATACCTCCTGATTAAATATTTTCTATTTTTATCTCTTTTGGTTTCTGAGCCTGGTGTGGATGATCAGGACCAACATATACCTTTAATTTTTTCATCATATGTTTGGCTAAAATGGTCTTTGGCATCATTCCCTTCACAGCCAACTTAATTATCCTTTCAGGATGTTTATTGTACATTTGTTCAAAAGAAATTTCCTTGAGCCCTCCAGGATAACCACTGTATCTTCTGTATACTTTGTTTTCTTTTTTGTCTTTCGAAAGTTTTATTTTTTCTGCATTCACTACAACAACAAAATCTCCACAATCTATATGTGGTGTATAAGTTGGCTTGTGTTTCCCTTGTAGTATTTTTGCAATCCTTGATGCTAGTCTTCCTAGTGTGTAGTCTTTTGCATCAATTAAGAACCATTCCCTTTTTATATCCTCTTTTTTAGCGATATACGAAGGCTGCACTAATTTAGAATTCATTTCAAAAACCTCCTCATTCTTCTCTTTTTGCTTGAGCGAAACTTGTTATTTTTGTTTTTTTCAATAAAAAATGCGAAATAGACGAATCCACAAAAAATTTGATGAAATTAAACAATAGAACTAGTAAAAAAAACACTTGCAAACTTATCCCTATGTTACTAACGAATTGTGATGTTGGTTGATTAGTATAAACTGGTATCGCTATAAAATAATTCAACCCGTACGCTACAACCCCCGTCAGTAAAGAAGAAATTACGTAATTGATCCAGTTGTTCAACTTAACGAAATTTTTTAACAAATACAATGTGGTTATAAAAGCAGTCCCAGCTATAAAATTCATCAATATACCTATTAAACCACCATCACCAGCTCTGAAAATAAATAAAAAACTTTTTATTATAAGAGTAAAGAATCCAGGCAAAAAACCGTATCCCATTGTCACCAAAATGATCAAACTGTCGCTGGGATCAAATTTTAAAAAAGGTAACAAAGGTATTATTGGAAATTCTATAAAAGTTAAAAGAAAAGAGAGTGCCCCAAATATTCCAACAATCGCAACTCTTCTACCATGCATAAACGGATCAGTCCTTTAGGGCATAAACATCAACGAACTTCCTGTTGTTTTTAGTTTTGAACTTAACAACGCCGTCTATTTTAGCAAATATCGTGAAGTCTCTTCCTATTCCAACGTTTTCCCCAGGATGAATCTTAGTGCCTCTTTGTCTAACAATTATAGTTCCAGCCTTAATTTTTTTGCCGTCAGAAGCCTTGACACCAAGATACTTGGGGTTGCTATCTTTTTTATTTACATCAGAGCTTTTTTTAGCAAAAAGTTGTAAATCTATTTTCATATTCTTATCTAACCTCCACTTTAAGATTTCTTGGGTAATCTTTAGATATAGCAACCAAACTTTTAAGCAAGTAATCTAATAACAATTGGGAGAGGTGAGTTTCTTGCTTGAGCGAAATCTTTAAATAGCCCTCTCTTTTCTCAATCTGACCTAAACTTTCATTTTTTAGAATTTCAGCAACAAATTGCGTTAAAACACTCACGGCACTACAAACTATATCATTGCCAAAAGAAGAAAATTCGGCATGTCCGAAAATTTCTACACTGGGGCTTTCAGAATTGGTATAAACTGCGGTAATCATCGGCGTTACCCTTCAATTTCTTTTATTTTTAGAGCGGTATATTCCTGTCTGTGACCTTTTTCTCTTCTATAATTTTTTCTTCCTTCAAATTTGATTATTTTTACCTTTCTATCTTTCCCATGCTCTACAACCTCGGTAATTACCTTTGCTCCATCCACATAAGGTTTCCCAGCTTTCTTTTCTTCATCTTTACTTAAATAAATAACTTTGTCTAATACTACCTGGTTACCTGGATCGACATCTTTTACTTTTTCAGTGTAAATCACTTGATCTTTTTCTACCTTGTATTGTTTACCATTAAAATAGACTATAGCGTACACTTTTGCACCTCCGATCTCTCAGAATTTTCTAAAATCCATTTGCCTATTTTACCATCTAAATAAACGGGTAGTATTAATTAATTGTTAATTTTAAAAAAATAAAACTAGACATTTTTCACTCTATGAACTTTTCTATTACTTTAGCTTGGTCAGGATATATATACTTTATTTGATTATAAATCTCCTTTAATTGTGCTTGCTTATCTTTATCGATAGTAATGCCGTTCAAGTAACTTTCCAAATCGTAACCGTTTTGAATGAAGGAAAATGGTTCTTTAAAGAAATCCGTCAGATTCTCTTTTTTCCATTGCTCGATTTCTTTTACCACATCAGGATAAAGATATTGAATTTCCCTCTGGGCAGCGTTTATCTTTTTTTCAAGCTCTTTATACGGATAATCGAACTTGACCGAATTTAAATATCCCACAACGTTCCCCCCGGTGGAAACAAAATCAATGGGACTTTCAAAAAATGAAATATTTTCTTGTATACTTTTTAAACTAAGATAAACATAAACCTCTTCGCTTTGGCCATAATAAAGTAAAGAGGTGGCAATCTCTTTTGCCCAGGGAACAGCCGTGTAAGAAGATAAAAGATCTTCCCCTTTAACCATAGTGGTTAAAACCTCGCTACCGGTGTATCCAACAAACCAAGCTGATAAATCAGAAGTTCCGGTTTTACCATGTAAATCTAAATCTAAAACATTTGCTCTTTGCCCTGTTCCTTCTAAAACGACTTTTCTCATTAAAGTATTCATTGTGGCATATGAATCATTGGATATACCATCGATTTTTCTTTCAACATTTGGATATCTTTTATATATTAAATTCCCTTTTTTATCGTAAACTTCTGAAATTATGTAAGTCGAAGGAATAATACCGTAATTTGGGAAAAGTGAATAAGCTTTTGTAAACTCATATGGACTTGTTTCCACAGTTCCCAGCGACAATGTTAAATCATTGGGATATTTACCTTGAACACCCACAACATTTGAAAGAAAATTCTTTATTGTTTCTATAGACCTTTGAGGAGATATATCTATATGAGAAGCGAGGTAGATCGATGGAATGTTTATGGAATCGACTAACGCTTCTTCTAAAGTGACCGTTCCTCTGTATGTCTTATCAAAATTTTCCGGGGCCCAATCACCAAATTTCATAGGTTGATCGGGAAGTACTGTATCTGTATCATAACCATTTTCCAAAGCTAAAAGATAATAAAATGGTTTAATAGCAGAACCAACTTGTTGTTGGGAATAGAAAACATCGTATTCTCCACCCCAAAAACTTAATATTTCACCAGTTTTGTTGTTGATCACAATGGCAGAGGTTGATGAATCTACAGTAACAGAATCGAATAAATTCTTATTAAAGGTGGTTTTTATAGTATACCCACCGCCCTTTAATCCTATATCTTCTTCTTCTACTTTGATTCTATAAACTAAATTTAAATATCTTTCATCGTAGGTTTGAGGGTAAAAAACCATCTTATCTATTCTTTCCTTAACGCTATCTTTTTCTTCTATTATAAAATTACTAGGAAGGGAATTTAAAACTATCATCCCCTGATTTTTAGCTCTTTCTGGGTACTTATAGGGGTTGTAAACTTCTGGCCCATTTATTATCCCTATTAAAACTAGCATCTCTTCGTAACTTAAATTCTGTAGCTCTTTTCCGTAATATCTCTCTGCCGCAGCCCCAAATCCTGAAATGTCATTCCCCAAATACACACTATTCATATAAGCTTCCAAAATTTCTTCTTTTGTATAAGACCTCTCCAGAAAAAAAGCAAGCATCATATCCATTATTTTCCTTTTAATAGTTCTTTCATTTGTGAGATAAACAGTTTTGGCAAGTTGTTGAGTCAGGGTACTCCCACCTTGGACTATAGAAAAGTTCTTTATATTTGTTAATGCAGCTCTCGTCAACGCCTTAATATTGATCCCATTGTGCTCGTAAAACTCTCTATCTTCTGACCACAAAAGGAAATATATCAATTCTGAAGGCATTTCATCCAACTTAACATATTTGTATTTTGTTGATAGTATTTGTTCTCCATTATCGAATAGATAAGTGTTGTACTTGGGATCCACAAGAAAAATAGAAGTTGAATCATTGTAATAGCCGTATACATAGAAAAATAAAGCAAAAAAAATTGCCATTCCCATAAAAAAACCTATAATGAAACTCTTTATAAAAAACACCTCCGCTACATGGCTTATCGTTTGTCTATTGTTTTTTCTTGATATGACCTTTTAAATGTTTATTTGAAGATATCATACCATATTTAGATTTATATTTTTTAAAAATTTTAGTAATAAATAATATTATAGAAAATATTTTACTTGTTTTTCTAAATGAAAAATGTTAAAATAATGGTGAAAGAATTTATAAGAATAACAAATTTCCCATAAAAGTAAAATAATAGTAATTAAATTGATAGAAAACAAAAATGCCTATGTAATCCTTAATAGTATAATTGTTTCTGTCAAAAATTTAATTAACTTAAGGAACCGCGACAAAAATAATTTATTCAATGTTTGTGAGGAGGCTGAATATTATGTCAGGACATAATAAATGGGCAAATATTAAACACAGAAAAGGTGCACAAGATGCAAAAAGATCCCAAATGTTTACAAAACTCATTAGAGAGCTTACAATAGCTGCTAGAGAAGGTGGAGGAGATCCAGAAGCTAATCCACGTTTAAGAACCGCGGTAGAAAACGCCAAGGCAGCTAACATGCCTAAAGACAAGATCGAATCAGCTATAAAAAAAGGAACCGGTGAATTAGAGGGTGAAGAACTCACCGAAATAATGTACGAGGCATACGGTCCAGGAGGAGTTGCGCTCCTAATTTCGGTTGTAACCGATAACAAGAATAGAACCGCTCAAGAGGTTCGCCATGTTCTCTCGAAATGGGGTGGGTCTTTAGCAGAATCAGGTTCTGTTTCGTGGAATTTTGAACGAAAAGGACTAATAACCATCCCCAAAGAAGAAGTTGAAGATATTGACGAGTTAATGTTACTCGCGGTTGAAGCTGGCGCAGAAGATTTAGATGAAAACACCGATCCTTTAGAAATCATCACCGCCCCGGAAAATCTGACTCAGGTGAGAAATGCTCTAAAAGAAGCAGGATATACCGTTTCCGAAAAGTTAACCTTTTTACCCAAAACAACCGTTAAGCTTTCTGATGAAGACGCCGAAAAGTTATTAAAATTGTTGAATGCATTGGATGATATGGATGATGTTCAAGAAGTATTCGGAAATTATGAGATTGACGATGAAGTAATGGAAAGACTCGCTGCAAACATTTAAAAACCCATAAATGGGGACTTTCGTCCCCATTTTAAATTATTAGGGAACTATTTGGGAAAGGATAACTACAAATGAAAAGATTTCCCTTAATACTTATATTAATTACATCGATAATCTCCACCTTGAATTTCGCCTCTAGTCCCTCGAAGGTACTTTTTTTAAGTGATTTCACTCAAACTTTGAAAAACGAATTTATTTTTGATTTAAAGTTTGAAGATATTTACGAAACTAAGTTCAATTTTGACTTTGAATCTTTAGAAGACGAAGTTCGATTATCGAATGTAGATAATGTAATTAATTATTTCAAATTCGATCAAGCAGGCTTCGAATTTTCGTATAGAAATCCCGGAAATAGAAACGACCCATACTTTTTAACAGAAAGTTTTGATAGTTTCAGCATGGTATTGGACGATTATTTTGTACTAACGTTCAACGATCTGAAAATTGGCGTTATCTTCAAAGAATCGCTTTTTAACATGTCCTTTTGGACTAAGGTCACAGACCTTTCTCAATCAAAAATTGCGTTGACTTTAGCAATTCCAAACAAATTAGGTATATCTCTAGGGTTTGAAGATATTATGAAGTACTATTTTAGAGCTGGAGATTTACTTTTTTCTTTGGATAATAATGCTCTTGACTCTGTTTATATTTTGAATCAAGATTTTCTATTGGAGTACAATTCGAGCACCAAATCTCTTTTGATTGATTCGATTTACTTCGATAAAAATGAAGAAAATTTCTATTTTCGAATACCTGTTACGAGAAATTTATTTCTGACTTATTCCAATCTTGGAATAGGTGTTTCTTTCTATATAGAACTCTTAAGCGAAAATAGATAAATAAATTTGGAGGAAAAAGATGGCGGATTATTATTCTTCTCCTTATGATGACGAAGATTACAAATTGTTTTTGAAAAAGTTGGTAACCCATTTCAATCTAGATCTCTCTGGATACAAACAACACAGAGTAAGGCGTAGAACGGATATATTGCTCAAAAAGTATGGAATCAATTCGTATTCGGAATATCTAGAATTATTACAGAAAAATAAGGACAAATGGCAGGAGTTTTTAGATAAACTCACCATAAATGTTACGGAATTTTTTAGGAACCCAGAGAAATGGGAATATTTAAAACAAGAAATAATCCCCGAGCTCATTAAAAATCACAAACCGAGGCTAAAATTTTGGAGTGCAGGTTGTTCTACAGGAGAGGAACCTTACACACTTGCTATTATATTAAATGAATTAGGTATTTCCAGCAAATCAACAATAATCGCTTCAGATTTTGACGATGGAGCTTTACAGCAAGCCAAACGTGGCATATATAATGAAAAAAGTTTAATAAACTTAAACGATGAATACATAAAAAAGTATTTCAAAAAAAAAGAAGAAGGTAAATACGAAATAAAAGATTTCATCAAAAATAATGTTACTTTCAATAAAATGAACCTCCTATTTGACGAGTTTGAAAAGAATTTTGATTTAATCATATGTAGGAATGTTGTCATATACTTTGACAACGATGCTAAAGAAAAGTTATATAAAAAATTTTACGATGCTTTGAATCCTGGAGGAGTTCTGTTTGTTGGCTCTACGGAAAGAATTTTCAATTACAAGGCTTTTGGCTTTACTTCCATTGCACCCTTTTTTTACAAGAAATGATCTGTAGATAGAGGGCAGGGAGCGGAGCAAAGGGGCGCTGAAAGAAGCTTTAGGGATTTTAAAATCAAAATGTTTAGGAGGAAACAAATGAAAAATATAAAAACTATGACAATGGAATGGACAGGTAACAGCCTAGTTTTGATAGACCAGAGGTATTTACCCTTAGAAGAAAAGTATGTAGAATGTCGGAATTATCTCGATGTTGCCAACTCAATAAAAGACATGGTAGTAAGAGGAGCTCCCGCTATAGGAGCAACTGCAGCATTTGGCTTCGTTTTAGGAGCAAAAGAGTTTTCACATCTTTCTGACAAAAATCTATTTTTAAACAAATTAGATGAAGTAAAAAACAGCTTATCTAAAACCCGTCCCACCGCCGTAAACTTATTTTGGGCTTTAAACAGAATGGACAAAGTATTAAAAGACAGCTTCCAAAACGAAGAAACTAATGACCTTGTAAAGACATTGGAAGAAGAAGCCTTGAAAATCGCTTACGAAGATATTGAAATAAATAAACAAATTGGTAAGAACGGAGAGACTTTGTTAAACGATGGAGATACCGTTTTGACGCATTGCAATGCAGGAGCTTTAGCAACCGTCGACTATGGAACTGCTTTAGGAGTTATTAGAGCAGCCGTAGAAAATGGAAAAGATATCCAGGTCTATGCCGATGAAACCAGACCATACCTACAAGGAGCTAGATTGACGGTTTGGGAATTGGTTAAAAGTGGTATCAAAACTACATTAATTACAGACAACATGGCAGGCTGGGTGATGAAACAAGGAAAAATAAATGCTATAATAGTGGGTGCCGATAGAATCGCACGTAATGGGGACGTTGCCAACAAAATTGGAACTTATTCTGTAGCTGTTCTTGCAAAAAGGCATGGTATTCCTTTTTATGTCGCTGCTCCTCTTTCAACTATAGACATAGAAACAAAAGATGGAGAAGGTATTCCCATCGAAGAAAGGAATCATAATGAGGTCAGATTTTGTCATAAAACTCGTTTAGTACCAGACGATGTAAATATATACAACCCTGCCTTTGATGTAACTCCAAATGAATTAGTTACAGCGATAATTACCGAAAAGAAAGTCCTAAGATCTCCTTATGAAAAAAACATAATGGAAGTGGTCACCCTTTGAAAATACTTGTAATTAGCGATCTACACATTCCCCTAAAATCAGACTTGAAAAGTCTAGAAAAATTAAACTTTGGACTTTATGATCAAATATTTTTACTCGGAGACATCGTAGATATCGAAGTGTTGAATTACTTAGAAAATCAAAAGCCCATACTTCATGCAGTGTATGGAAATATGGATGATTTTTATATAAAAAATCGACTCCCTGAAAAATTGTATTTAGAATTATTTGGCAAAAAAATAGGTCTTATCCACGGTCATCAAACTGGTCGTGCAATACCTGATAAACTTTTGAAATATTTTAATAAAAAGATTGATTTGATGGTCTTTGGACATTCGCATTATCAAGAAAAATATGAAATAGAGGATACTTTGATATTGAATCCGGGGGCTTTTTGTGAAGGAGATTATGCAGAAATAGAGTTGAATGAGAGTATACTTGAAATCAAATTACTACATCCGTGATTTTACGTTAAGCTAATCAATATATTTTAGGTATCTTTCGTTTATCCCATTATCCCCTATGATATTCGAATAGATTTTTGCAAAGTTTCTTAAACTGATATATCTATTTTTATCATCTATCCTATATAGTCCTGTTTTTAAAAGACGGTTGTTGATTTTAACATCGCTTAGAGAATTATAGATATATCCGAAAATTTTCACATTATTTTCCAAAGATTGATTAATCTTGTATAAATTATTAACTAAATATCGGCTTTTTAAACTATCATCCTCAACTGTAGATATATTTTCAGTTATTAGGAAAGGCAGGTAATATTTAGAAGAAAATCTTTTTATTACTTCATCAAGGTCCATATTATTCTTCCTTCTTGAAAATTCTCTTATCAAAGAAGTATATTCTTCTGAATTTGAAGTCAAATCATTGAAATTTATCCCGATAAAATCTATATCAGAGTTTTTAAAAGCCATGTTTTCAAAAAAAGGGCTTTCTCCTTTTACAATTACATCAATAAAGGAAAAAACAAAATCTAACTGTTCTTCTTCCTCAACATAAAATTCCTCGCTTACCGATACTTTAGCGTAAGGGTTAATACTTTTTATTATACGAACACTTTTATCGTAAAGATTGAAGAGATTTTGAACCGTTTCATGTAATGCGGTGTTATCAACATCTGCACCTTTAAAAAATCTTTTTTTTAGGTATTTCGCAGTATGATTCAAGATAATATAATATTGAACCTTGAATTTAAAAGTGGAGACAATCTTTTCTATAATTTCTATAAATATCGAGATATTTTCTTCGTTTTCTATATTATCAAAAGCTTCTTTTTTATTGTACGAAAGGAAATCAAAATCGACGAGGTTAACGATAGGTTCAATTCCACTTTGACGTAGTTGCTCTATAAAGTTATCATACATAGCACAAGAATAAAAAGGATCAAGATATAACAAATCCCAATTTAGATTGAATCTAAAAGAATTAATTTTCAACCTCTTAAGAAAAGATAATTGTTTGTTCAAGTTTTTTTCTGCATTTTCAAATATTTGTTGTTTCGATCCTTCCGTTGAATTTTCCAAAAAAGGAAAGAAAGGGGAGTTTACTCCCCACAAAAAAGATCTCGGAAAATTTACATTTTCCACATAAAACACCTTCTTTACTCGTATCTTAAGGCTTCTATTGGGCTCAACTTTGATGCTTGATTTGCTGGGTATATACCAAAGAATAGACCTATCGCCGCAGATACCCCAAAGGATAAAGCGATCGATTTCCAGGTTATGACGGCCGTTAATCCAAAAGCTCTACCAAAATATGCTATTAAACCTGAGAGAAGCCCACCTAATATCATACCTATTATACCAGCTACCACTGTTAAAACTATACTCTCAACTAAAAATTCCATCAAAATCCTATGCCTTGTGGCTCCTATAGCCATCTTTATACCTATCTCTCTGGTTCTTTCTTTAACGGTGACGAGCATAATATTCATTATTCCTATTCCGCCTACAACTAACGAAATTGCCGCTATTCCTACAAGTATCACATTCATAATACCAGTTATTTGATTAACAGCTTCTAAAATAGCGTCTTGACTTAATATACTGTATTTATCAGAATCTCCAAATTTTCTATAAAGATAAAAGTCCGTCGCCATGGTTGCCAATTCTGCAGTATTCTCATCTACTGCTGAAACAAAAATAGAGCTCGTCCTTCCATTCATGTGAAACAACCTATAATCTGCTACTGTATGGGGGAGTATGATCATATCATCAACGTTAAATAATAACCTTGTTCCGGTTTTTTCCAAAACTCCAACTATTTCAAAAGAAACCTTTCTACTACCAGAATTTCCACTTTGAATAACATTGATTCGTTCACCAACAACATTTTGACGACCAAATAATTCATTAGCTATATTATAACCTATAACGGCAACCGACCTTAATTCTTCTTCGTCAGTTTCATCTAACCTTCTACCATAAGCAATATTTAAGTTCATTATATCAAAAAAACTAGGCATAACTCCGAATACCGATCCGGAAATTGTTTCTCCAGCACTTTCAATGGTCAAATTTGAATTTAAAACACCTGTAGCATTCTTTACTTGTGGAACCATACTTTTAATGTTAACTGCATCTTGAAACTCAAGGGGCTGAGATGAAAATCTGGAATACACAGTGGAGTTAACCATAATAATATTGGACCCTAGAGAAGAAACGGTATTGTTTATTTCCTGCCTTGCTCCATCCCAAATATTTGAAGAATTTCTTCTCCACTTTTAGTATCCAGGTTCCCCGTTGGTTCATCAGCTAAAAGAAAGGCTGGATCGTTAGCTAAAGCCCTTGCTATTGCTACCCTTTGTTGTTGCCCACCCGATAGTTGAGTTGGTTTATGATCTAACCTGTTACCGAGCCCTACTAACTCTAATTGTTCTTTTGCTATCTCTCTTCTTTTTTTCTGAGGTACACCCGCATATATTAAAGGTAGTTCAACATTTTCCAATGCACTCAACTTTGGAAGTAAATTGAAACTTTGAAATACAAATCCTATCTTTTTGTTTCTTACCCTTGCTAATTCTCTATCTTTCATTTTGGACACTTCCACATTTTCAATGTATACCTGTCCTTTTGTAGGTTTATCCAGACAACCAAGAATTTGTAACAAAGTTGATTTACCGCTACCTGAAGGTCCGATTATGATGACATATTCACCATCTTCAACATTAAAAGAAACCCCGCGCAGTGCCTCAACTTTTACTTCTCCAACATCGTATATTTTCCATACATCTTTTAATTCCATTACTGCCATCAAAATCCGCCTCCTCCAGGACCTTGAGGAACAGCGCCTGGAGCAACAGGTACTCCCATTGGAATACCATAATTTTGCATTATTCTTTGTGCTTCTTCTTGAGATGGCAATATCAAAACCTTATCTCCTGGTTTTAAACCCGCAGTTATTTCAACCATGCTATCCGTTTCTTTTCCAGTTTGTACTTGAACAGGTTCCATACCACCTTCTGCAGTCTTTTTGTATACTATTTTTGACCCATCAACCCCTTCATGAATGGCATCTTTTGGTACAGCTACTGTGTTTTCCAATTTTAAGGTAACTATTTCTACATCGGCTGTCATACCAGGAATCAGGAGATTTTGAGGATTATCTTGTGTAAATTCAATTTCAATTGGTATAACAACTACCCCCATATCCGTTTGAGTAGTTGGACTAATCCATGTTATTACTCCTGGCTCTTCTAAATTCAAAGGATCTATTCTTATTGTTGCGTCCATGCCTTCATTTATAAGCGGGAAATCTATTTCATCAACCGCAGTTTCAACTTTTATTGTGCTATTATCCACTATAGTTAATACGGCAGAAGTTGTTCCAACCATATCCCCCTTGGAAATATTTACTGTGTTTACTATCCCTGAAACAGGGGATTTTATCTCAGTTTCTTCCAAATTCTTCTTTGCTTTTTCCAACTGTAACCTCTTTACTTCCTTCATCCGTTCACCTACGTTGGTTGATGATTCGTAATCATTTAAGGCATTCAAGTACGCTATCTGATAGTCAAGATCATCTATTTTAGCTAATATCTGACCTTCTTCAACCTCGTCTCCTTTTTCTACGTATACCTCAACTATTTCTCCAGAAACTTTTGGGATCACTGATTCAATCTCAGCCGTTATGTTTCCCACCACTTCTATCGAATCTCCTACGCCATCTGATTTTACCTCGTATTCTAAGTATATTGACGGTAATCCACTTGTTTCAGAAGTTGTAGGTGAACTTTGCATTGGAAAAAATATTATCCCAACTACTACAATTATAGCTACTATCACTATTGTCCATATCGTTATCTTTCCTCTTCTTTTCAATTTATATCACCCCATATGTCCACATAGTATTGCTGCATTATTCTTAATTCGTTTGTCAGAATGTCGTTTTCCGTCTTTTCACTCGTTAATTGTGCCCTGTTTAACGTTATTTCTGATAATTTTAATTCCTCATCCGTTATGTATCCTTGATCATTTAATTCTTTACTTCTATTGTAATCTTCTATGGCGTTTTCTAAATCTATTTGATTTACTCTAAAGTCATAATTCAACGTTTTTCTGGTAGTTTCTAAACTTTTAATCGCATTTTCCACTTCCAACATACTTTCATCGTACGTCAAAGCGGCAACGTTTGTTTTCATAGTATCAGACGCCAACTTTCTTTCTCCTTTATCTAATATAGCTAATTGAAATCCTACACTTATACTCAAATTATCAATCAAATTTTCTCCTTCTTCGAAAAATGGATTCATAGACATACTTATCTTATTGAAAGGCAGGTAAGGAATGAACCAGAAATTACTTTCTATTTCCGATGCCTCTTCTT
>NZ_JALY01000282.1:0-1690 GCF_002924615.1 Petrotoga halophila DSM 16923
ATTTCCTTTAGGATACCCCAACCTTATAGAAGAACAAATTAAATGAATCAATAGTATGACTGAATTTAATAGTTAAAGTTTTCTTAAGATAAGTCGATAATTAGTTGGTGAGAAAGAATACAAAGGAAGTGAAGACGATGGCTAGTAATCCTTATATTGGTACTTTTCAATTAACTGGCGCCGTTTCGGGAATGGACACACAAGCAATGGTCCAAAAATTAATGGAAGTTGAGCAACAACCTTTAAATAGAGCTCAAGAAAAGTTTGATACCCTTACCTACAAACAAAAACTTTGGATGGAAGTCGACAATAAGTTGGAGGATTTTTATGATTATCTGATCACTTTCAAATTAAAGAGTAATTTGATCCCAAAAAGTGCCACCTCTTCTGACGAAAGTGTATTAACCGCTACTGCTCCTGCGGATGCTGATAATTCAACTTTTTATCTGAAAGTTAATTCTTTGGCTTCTCCTACCGTTCTTTTGGGTGAGGACATTATTTCAACAATTAAAAAAAGTTCAACGATAGGAGAGGTTATAGGTACAACAGGGGATGCAACTTTTACCATAACAAAAGGAAGTGATTCAGATACTATAACCGTTTCAGACAGTGAAACAATTCAAAACCTTATAGACAAAATAAACGGTTCAACCTTGGGAGTAGAAGCAAAATTTGATGATGCAAACGGTAAATTTTTCATTGTCAACAAAGAAAATGGGGCTGTCGATATCAGTGTATCTGCTACTTCGGGATCTAACGGTGAAACCTTAATCATGGACCTGAATTTAAACGGAACACCTGCAGCAGACAGCGATAATACCGTTAGGACCTTAGGTAGTTTGGGAGAGGTTGAATTGTCTTTTGATGGAAGTACACCCATCACCACTTATGGCGACTTAACAGAAAACACTTTGAACGTTTTCGGTACAACAATCGATTTAAAATCAACCTCTAGTAGTTACGTAAAAGTTTCTATTGAACAAGATTTAGATAAGAGTGTTGAAAGTATAAAAGAATTTGTTGATAAGTACAATGAAACGATTAATTATGTGTACGATTTATTACATGAAGACCAAGTTACCGATAAGCCTCCAGAAGAAATGACAGAAGAAGATTATATGAAAGGGATGCTAAAAGGAGACAATAACTTAGAGAAAATATTTTATAATTTAAGAAATATGGTTTACTCCCCTGTAGATATAGAACAATCTGGTTCTCAATATAATGCGCTTTTTGATATCGGGATAACCTCAGGAGATTTAGGGGCGGGTTATGAGAATACAATGAAAGGACTATTGAGCGTCGATGAGGATAAACTTAGAGAGGCTTTGAATACTAATGCCGAAGATGTTTGGAAATTGTTCGCAACAAACGATACTACTAACAAAGAATATGGATATGCTCAATCCGTTCAGAATTATCTGTATGAAGTAACTAAGTTCAATGGCTATATCGATCAAATTGCCGGAACGAGCGGCACCATAGGTAACGAGATGAGGCGGCTAGCGGATGAAATGTCCGATCTATTAGATAGGCTTCAAAGAAAAGAAGCACAATATTATGCACAGTTCTCAGCTATGGAACAAGCCATTCAACAATTGAACGCACAAGGAATGTACATACAAAACGCTTTTTCTAACCAATAGATAAAACAATAACCGGTACTGTTTTTAAAAACAGTACCGGTTAT
>NZ_JALY01000253.1:0-5904 GCF_002924615.1 Petrotoga halophila DSM 16923
AAAGATTTATCTTTTTATCTTACCTATGAGGAATGGAAACACTGTAGTTACTTGTACCACCTTGTAAATTAGTTATACCTTTTTATCCTACCTATGAGGAATGGAAACTAAGCTAAAGCTGTTTCTAGGTTCATTAGATGATCTGGGTCCTCTTTTTATCCTACCTATGAGGAATGGAAACGTTCTTCTTCTAAAATTTTAATTTGCTTATCAATTTCTTCCTTTTTATCCTACCTATGAGGAATGGAAACCTGACTTGAATTTAAACATTTTAGTATTTATATCATATACTTTTTATCCTACCTATGAGGAATGGAGGGGTTGGAGAGGAATGGAAACCCACCAATTCGAATTCTTCCAACCATGTGTCCTGACCCTTTTTATCCTACCTATGAGGAATGGAAGGTAGGGGCGAGGAATGGAAACACTGATGGTAAGTCTGTAAATATTCAAGCTCTTCAGCTTTTTATACTACATATGGGGAATAGAAGATGAGGAGAGGAATGAAAACAATACTATCTCTCAGCTTCCAAGTAATCTTTCCTTCCTACTAACCTTATTTTAATGAACTGAAAGTAGGAAAGAAAAGATAACCTGTAAATGTGAGGCTTTTTTTCTTCCTTTTGTTCAAAAAGAGATGAAGAAGAGAAAGGAATGGAAGGTGGGAGTGAGGAATGGAAACCTGTGTAACCGTTTGACTTCTTTTAAAATTCTGGATTTTTTATCCTATCTTTTCTTTGATGAATATAAATATTCTCAAATCATCTCCATTTTTCTTAACTTCATAGATTTTTATTCTAACAATAAGAAATTGAAACATTTTTTTAAAGCATCTTTCTTGTTTCTTCGCTTTTTTTCTTATCCTAAGAGCAAATCCACAATCAGATAAAGAAAAATATTTAAAGTATTACATTAGAAGAGCTAAAATTGTTACTGAAAGCTAATGCAAATTAATGAATTTTTTTAGATTTTTAGATGATATAATGGGGTTGAAAACAAATTATCAAAATCATGGGAAATAGGAAGAAGGTTAAGAACATTTTTTATATTTCAATAGTTAAATAACTCACTAAGAAGGAGATCAGGATGATAATTGAAAGAATTATAGAAGAAGCACAGCCTTATTTAGAAGGATTAAAGATCAAAGATGCGGTTATAGGAATTTCACTTATTGGTTTGGAACTTAGTAATAATTATATGGGTGTAAGTTATGTTCTACGTGAGAATTTAAAATCAGGTTGCTCTATTTTCCCGTATGCTCAAGATATTATTGGTAAAGATAGTTTAGAAATTGCCGAATGGGCTCTCACGGGTCAAGATGATCTGCAAAGGTCTATTGGCGTTGCTGTGTTGACAGCATCTTCACGCTCCCTTCCTTTGGTTGATGTAGATACTTCTATTCACCCCTTTTCTGTTGAAATTACTCCAGAGGATAATGTTTGCTCGATAGGCTATATTCCTCAAGTTGCTAATATGTTCAATGGAATGGTCAAAAATGTATTTATTTTTGATCGTGGAGTTTCGCAAAAAGGTGGCGTTTTTGGTAAAGTCCTCCCTGAGGAGAAACAAAAGGACATACTTCCAAAATGTGAAATTGTTTTTTTAAGTGGGACTACTGTTATAAACCACAGCTTAGAGTATCTTTTAAGTTTATGCAAAAATGCCCGAGAGATAGTTTTAATTGGGGCATCGACCCCGATGTTTCCCAACGCGTTTGTTGGAACAGGGGTAAGTATTTTAGCAGGTTCTTGGTGGGATGAAAGGGAAAAAGACAAAATCTTTCGAAATATTTCACTCGCAGGGGGTATAAGCCAGATATCCAAATTTGCAATTAAAAAGAATGTAAGGGTATAAAAAAGCTTGTAAGAAAATAAATTTTTAGCAGAGAATGAGGTGGCTGAGATGGAACAATCTTTCGTTCATGTTTATACTGGCAACGGCAAAGGCAAAACAACAGCAGCTTTAGGGCTTTCTGTTAGAGCGGCACTTTCAGGTAAAAAAGTCTTTTTTGCACAGTTTATAAAAGGCATGGAGTATAGTGAGTTGAAAGTGAGCGAATTTATTAAAAACATTGAAATTCAACAGTTTGGTAGAGAATGTTTTATATACAAAAAACCTACAGAAGAAGACATAGAGGCAGCCAATAAGGGAATGGATGTTTGTGAGAAGGTTTTAAAAGGCTTTGAATACGATTTGGTTGTGTTGGATGAGTTAAATATTGCTTTATACTACAAATTGATTCCCCTGAGTAGAGTTGTAAAAGCAATTACAGAAAGAACTCCATCGATAGAGGTTGTAATAACTGGAAGATATGCCCCAGAAGAAATTATAGAAATTGCGGATTTGGTTACCGAGATGAAAGAGATTAAACATTATTACAACCAAGGTGTTCAAGCAAGAAAGGGAATAGAATTTTAAATAACAGTAAAAAATAAATAAGCCAAGTTTCTTCGAAGGTCAATTATTTTTGGTATTCAAAATATAATTTCCTGTTTTATTTTATTAATATGCATAATAAAAAAATAATGGTATAATAATATTAACAATAATATTTTTACTTCAATCCAGACAACTTTAGAGTATTAATCAAGCGAAGGATGCGAAAATTGATTTAAAGTTTCTAATTTGGTTCAATAAAAAAGGAGGAGATTTTTATTTCTAATTATCCAAATTTTCACACAGTGGCAATCAAGTATATGAATGATTCTAATTTAGTACATGAGGACCATCTTCACCCTGAAGTTATTTTGTGGGTAAATTTTAGCGAAGAATCTAAGAAAGAATTTTTGGAGAAGATAAAAGAACTTGATGAAGAATTGGCTCAGGATATCAACGAGCACCTGTCACAATTCAAAGTTCAAGAAGAAGTCGTCCCCGTTAACTTACCATTAGATGTCGATAGTGAAGAAGAATTTGACAATTTCATGTACTTCTTAGGTGAGTTGGCAGAGATCGTTGATTTAAAAGCGTATTCAGTGATTACTGAGGTGTCACTAGCCGAAGAAGAGAGCGAGAAAGAAGATTCTGGAGATCTATATGATTTTCCGGCAATATTCAGCGAAGAAAAGGAAGGTAGCTGTTATTTAACGGTGTTCGATTGGGATTTAAAAGAAATGGAAGAGTATTCTGGTAAGTTTGAAAAAAACGAAAAAGAAATTGAAGGCCTGAGATTTCCTTTCTTTCAAAGCTAACACAATGAGAAAACCCTCTGGAACCAAAAAAGAAGGGTTTTATACTTATTAAAATAAGAACGAAGTAGAGGGGGGATTAACTTTGATAAAAGCGATAAATTTAACAAAAAAATTTAAAGATTTCACTGCTGTTGATGGAATCAACTTAAACGTAAAAACAGGAGAAATTTATGGTTTTCTTGGTCCCAACGGTGCAGGGAAAACTACAACGATAAGGATGCTCACAGGAACACTAAAACCAACCTCTGGTCAAATTTTCATAATGGATAAAGATTACAATAATTACGAAATGGAGATAAAAAGAGAAATTGGGGTTGTGCCTGATGAACCAAAAATGTATGAGAATCTCAAAGGCAGTGAATACATAGAGTTTGTAATGAACGTATACAAATTAAATTCAGATGAAATTCATTCCCGATTTAACGAAATATGTGATGCCTTTGGGATAGATTACCTCAACGATTATATAGGTGATTATTCTCATGGTATGAAACAAAAATTAATGGTTGCTTCTGTTTTGATGAGAAAACCAAAGGTGATTTTTTTAGACGAGCCAACCGTAGGTTTGGATGCCAGGGCAGCGAGGATACTCA
This sequence comes from Petrotoga halophila DSM 16923, assembly GCF_002924615.1. NCBI lineage: Bacteria > Thermotogati > Thermotogota > Thermotogae > Petrotogales > Petrotogaceae > Petrotoga > Petrotoga halophila. Next base: position 3,785 of record NZ_JALY01000253.1, read on the forward strand.
AAGAACTTTTACAAAAATACAAAAACGAAGGCTCTTCGATATTCTTTACGACGCATATACTTGAAATAGCAGAAAAGATGTGTGACAGAATAGGAATCATCGATCACGGTAGGATCCTTGCTGAAGGTAATTTGGAAGAGTTGAGGTCTCTCTCTAAACTCGGAAATAAGAGCTTAGAAGATATTTTCTTGGAATTAACAGGGGGTAGTGAAGTAAAAGAAATAATCGATGAACTCTAGTGGGGAGGTTCTGAGACAATTATGAATGAATTGAAATTGTTGTTAAAATACTCCTATAAAAACAAATCTCGACCGACAAAAAATAAAAAAGGAATAGAAAGAAGATCAGGTATGATCTCCAGTATAATGAGTTATCTAATAGTCCCAATAATTTTTTTAGCTGTTATCATTCCAACGATGCTCGCAGCCGCAGGTTCCTTTAATTTAAACATTCCGTTGAATCAAATAGGTTTGGATTCTAATTATACTTTGCTAGAACTAATGTTTGCACCTTCTTTTTTAATTGTAAGCGCGATTTTTGTTTTACAATTTTCCCCATTAATTGTAACTACGCTTTTTGATAACGATATGATGGACATCCTTTTGACCATGCCTATTAAAAGATCAACACTTTTTTTCTCTTCTACGATAGATAGTTTAATCATGTCTGGAGTAGGAAGTGGCGCTTTTTTATCAATCGTTGTTTCTTATATGATTTTGAAAGGTTCAAATGTAATTCTATCTATCTTGGGTATTATAGGGTTTTTTCTTTTTTTGATATCTATATCGATTGTAATAGGATTAATTATGTCTTTCTTTGTTGGTAAAACATCCGCAAAAAGAATTGCACAATTAACTTATTTCATAGGCATTATCTTTATGGTCTTAATACCGCAATTTCTCCCCAGGATAATGACCAACGATCCAGAAAACCTTGTGGAAAGCATGGGGAACTCCCTTAATATTTTTATGAACCCTCTTTGGCCACATGCTCAATTCATCAATGCTATTAACGGCGACATCTTTTCTCTTGTTTTTATCTACGCTGTTTCAATATTGTTCTTTTACTTGATATACAGATATGCGAACAGACTTGATTTTTCAACATCGAGAAAAAAATCAAAGGTTAAAAAAATTGAAAAGTTTAAAACCAAACGTCTTCCTCTTTTTGAGAAAGATAGAAAACTTCTTTTCAGGAATTCCCAATTGATCTTTATGATGATTTATCCGGTAGTATTGCCATTCATATTCTTTTTCACAGGTATGCAAGATTTATCTTACATAGCGATGTTTTTTGTGTTGATAGCCGCAGACTATTCAGCTATGATTTCTGCATATATGTTGACTGAAGAAATAAAAATCTGGCCCGTTCCAAAGTTATTTCCTTTCAAAACAAAAACTATGGTGAACTCAAAAATAATGATTTCTACAGGGCTTTATACTATTGAGTTTATAGCTCTTACAATAGTTTTCTCAATTCTTTTAAAATTTAATTTCTTTGATTTAGTATTAATAATTCCTACTGTCATATTATTGTACTATTCATCACTGTTAGGAACAAGAATCTTTCTCAGTGATCCCAAAAGAGATATATCCCAAATGAACAAGGTTTTCAAAGGGAAAGAAGTATTGGTTATAGAATTGATAACAATGGGGTACGCTGCGGCTATTTTTGGTTTGCTATTTTTTTATGACCTAATGCTTGACCAAGGTCCATTGTGGATCTTCAAAAATATTAGCATGCAGCTTACTTCTCTAATAATACTTGGAACAGTAGCGGTGCTATTGTTTGTAATTGTAAGGTCTATTGGAAAGGAACAAAGAAAGATAAATCAGTACATAGAAGCGATGGAATGACATTCCGTTGGTGAATCTAAAAATTGTATTGAATTTCTGTGATACTTTAATAAACCCTCTATGGAAATTGTAAGAGGGTTTTTCTTATTTTCTAAAATGTGTGCTATCATATATTTTAGTAGGGTTTTCCTATAACGCGTGGAAAGTAGTGATCGGAGAAGTTCTTCTTCCTTAAAAGTGGACTGCGGAACGATGGGAGTAGTTCTTCCTTTTAATGGGTGGGTTACGGAACGGAGGGTTGAAACTCCTTTTTCCTCTGGGTGG
>NZ_JALY01000244.1:0-768 GCF_002924615.1 Petrotoga halophila DSM 16923
CATAGTGATCTTTTTAATTTGCTTTTTATCACATTAACTCCCCCTCGAGGACTTTTAATCTTCGCTCGTTGTTATAAATAGTAAGGATGTATCTATAACCTTCTTCTTCTAAAATTGGTATTTCGCCAATCAACATCGTTTCTTGGTTTGGTACTAACCACTCTTGACTAGATGGAAGAAGATCGTAAACACCTATACTTACACCATCGTTGTCTAGAATACTCAAACTTCCTTTAGGGATTATGTATCTCTCCCCTGTATTTTTGATCATAGCACTGAAAATTCCCCTGCCTTCTATTTTTTCATAATTTGAGCTGGTAAGCTCAAAATTATAATTTACTTCACCTATAACGGTCTCAACGTTGACCTTTTTCTGAGATAAAAATTCTCCCGATTCTTCGTACGCATTTAAAACGATTTTGCCATAGTATGCACCATTTTCTACTTCTTTTGGTACATTTATTGAAAGAATAACTCTCGAGGTTCCTTGAGCGTTAACTGTAAAAGATGATGGAGATCTCAAAGTAATCCATGATAGTAAGGATCTATCTTTAGGTAAACTCGCAAATTCTTCTCCACCAACTTGTACTGTCACGTTTTGATTAAACATATTTTGTAGATTTATAACAAAGGTTTTTACGGCACCAGGATAAAGTTCATAACTGAACTCTGTATTGTCTAGTATAAGCGCAAGTTCCGTTGGAGGAGTGAAATTGAAGCCTTCTTCAGGAACGTTTATATCGTATGTAAAGACTCTTTGTCTGTTGG
>NZ_JALY01000244.1:871-9169 GCF_002924615.1 Petrotoga halophila DSM 16923
TATGACGGTTCCTTGCACATGAGCTGTTATTCTTATCGCATACCTTATAATTATTCCTATCGTTCCACTAGTTTCAACTTCTGGGGTAATCATAAGGATAAAATTGTAAGTCCCAAAAGAAGCGTTTGAAGGGATATTTACACCGACTTCAACAGGTGTTGTTGAGCGAGGGGAAACGGTGATGGAGTTTGGAAACTCAATCCAATTTGAATATAGAAAGTTATCTGGAGTTGCTTCTACATAATCAAAATTTCCAGTTAAGTCTTGACTCAGTTGGTAAAGCTCTATATTGACGTTTTGTGTAGTGTTGCCTCCAATGACGTTTATAGTGGCAACAAATTCTTCCCCTGCCCTGACGTCTTTTTCAACAGACAGGGGTGAAACGGTTATCTGAGTAAAAGAAAAGGTTGTAAAAAGCAAAAAAATAATTGATATGATATAAAATTTCTTCATAATTATTACCTATCCCCTTTTTTGTGTCTATTATATCATAATTTGTAATTTTGGAGCCTTTAATATCTTATTCACGGGAATAAAGAGCACTTTTTATCAATAAAATTACCCCTTTTTATGTGCTTTAGTTGCGAAAAGGGGTAATTGAATACGTGTAGAATATTTTTATGAATGTTCTTTCAAAACTCTTAGAGCGAAGTGATGGTAAAGGTTACATCTGCAATCTTTGTATTTGTGGTAAGTGAACCTAGATTTAAGTTACCTAAAACATCTAATGTTGCAGTAACATCAAAAACGACATTTCCTGCTCCCCCAAAACCTGATACGCTTGTGTCTATGGCAATTTGTAATTTATTAGCCCAACTGCTATAGCCTGTCACAGGGGTTACTGAATGATTAACATTATAACTCACGTTTGCCTCAGCTAAGAGCTTTACAGTATCTGAAGGATTTGCAGGAGTTGCAGGATTAAAAACTAAATCGAACTGGCTATCAGGACTTGAAGAATCTACTGACAATCTCACAAACTCTGGAACATTCAAATAGACAGGAACATCAACATAATCAGAAACTGCCAAGCCCGCAACTGACATCAACATCACCATCATCAAAACTGCCAAACCTAAAACTTTTTTCATAATTTTCCACCCCTTTTAAAATTTTTTGTTTTTTGAATTATTTTTATTTTACTTTTCTAATTTAATTATACTTGCTATAATAAAACCATAATAATTTTTAATAAAAATACAATCAGAATTTATGTTACAATTTTAGATACTTGAAACCGTTATTTGGATGTTTCCAATTTGGCCTTCAGTGAAGGTGAAAACAATTCCACCCCATACCCACAGTTTGAAAGTAAGTTTATACTTATCATTACCAGGTTGTAATGTACCCGAAGTTCCGTTGCCGCTTTCTCCCTCTTTTTCTATGACAGTGTTTCCTTGCGGATCTTGAATAATGATTTTATGAAATTTTAAAAGATCATTCAGTATTTCTTCTGTCCAATCATCCGGATCCAGAACATCAAAATCTACCCCTATAGTGTACTGGATATTGGATTCCACTGAAAAATCCAAGTCATCTTCTACCCATGAAAGCCAATTTGACACATCAGCATATAAGTCTAGGCGAGGTTCGTCAGAAAGTCCGGTAATTTTCAAGTATTCAGACACAGTCAAATATATAGGAACCGTAGCCTCTTTGTTTATAGAAAATATGAATGATGATATGATAATAAAAAGAATAACTATTAATATATATTTGATGGTTGACATCGTCCCCCCCTTATGTACGTATTATAAAAAAGCATTCTATTCAAATTATAATTTGAGTAATAAGAAGACAATTAATTTTCAATAAAAATTTAATCAGAATTTATGTTAACATTTTATAACATCCTACAACTTTGAAACAGTTATTTCGACATCCCCTATATATCCTTCAAATTCAGGTAAGTATACACTCGAAAATAATCTCATATCCATTTCGAAAAAAAGCCAGTAATCTTGGATACCTTTATCTCTTTCAATGGTAGGTATTGATTCTGCATTTGTGACCAGATTGTTTGAGTTATCTGTAATGTAAGATTCATAAGTTTCTTCAATGAGTGTTTTTACTGCTTCAGACAAATCTTCTTCCACATTAAAGCTTATACCTAAAAGATAATCTACGTTAGCATGAACTTCGAAAGAAAGTTTATCACCAAATACTTGTTGATTTGAGCTCATATCTATAGTGAACTGTAATGATTCTTTGCTTAAATTAGTGATTCTCAAAAATTCAGGCACAGTTAAATAGACCGCCACGGTAACCTGCTGCGATGAAAAAGAAAGGATAATTATTAGTATAATTAAAATAATAAATATGCCACTTTTGAATAAATTCATAATTGAATTACCTCACTTCTTTAGAATTATAATTTTGTAAATAAAATATCAATCAAAAAATACAAAAAAACGATAAAAAAATCTTTATCGTTTAATAATAAAACTCTTCAATTTTTGGTTTTTATCTTTGTTAACGAATTAATTAGATGAGAGAAAAGTAAGAAAGATAAATTATTAATTGCTTAATTTGTAGAGGAAGCAGAGAGAGTTATGTACACATTTCCAATATGCATATTTTCGTTGACGGTCAATAGATCATCAGCAAAGTGGGATAGAATTAATTCTCTCTTCTCATTCCACAAATCTGCAAAGTTTGCTTCTAATTGTAAGTCAAATTCATAATTTTCAGCATTTACAGACATTAATGGATCGTTTGATAACTTGATATAATCATTGAAAAAATCATAATCCTCAAAAATCACAAGTGAAAGATTGACTAAATAAGAAGGGACTGTTGAATTTATTGACACAGGTACTGAAGAAATATAATCATTTTGTGGGTTAGCTGGGTCAAATGTCAAATCAAGACTTCCCCCTATCGTAATTTCAATATTTGGTTCAGGAATCTTGTAATAAACTGGGACTATATAATATCTAAAATATCTCCCTTCCATCGGGATAGAAATAACAACATTTGCGACGTGAAGCCCTTCTTCAGGAGAACCAGCCGCAATATATTTTTCTTGTAATAAACTTCCATAATTGTTGAATAGCTTACCTAAATTAGAGCCAACTTTTACGTCGAACTCTACATTTGGATTATTTAAATAAATATTAGGAGAACTTAAAAATTGTAAATAACTATCTTCAGATAGAAAATCAAATCCATCTAAATAATCTACGCCAACATAAACATGAAGGGGAAGTAAGTTAGTCTTTAGAGATAGTTTAGAAATTTTTTGATCGTACCATGGCCCACTACCTGGATAAGGCGGGGAGAATTCAAAAACTATATCGTTTGAAACGTTATAGTCCACAAAAAAGTCATCGACTACAAAATAAATATCAACAAAATCTAACTGGTCCCCGTTTGAGTCAAAAAGCAAAACTTCTCCTATTTTTGTGCCTGAAGAAGATAAAAGACCATTCTTAAACATTGCTAGAATTTTTTGGTTATTATTTTGCCAGAATGTTTGGACATTAAACCCTAGTTGTATTGTATAAGTATTTCCACTTCCCCAACTTGAAAGGTTGAAATAACTTTTAAGAAATTCGTAATCACTATCTAGTTGTAATTCTACGCGAGAAACGCTCGATTGCTTAACATCAACTAGTATTTGCTGGTACTTGTAATGGCCCTCATCTAATTTGAATTCGAAATAATTGTTTGTTGAAAATATGCTTATAGTTATGAACAAAAAAGTTAAAAAGACAATTATTTTCTTCATTTTAATCACTTCCTAATAATTTTCTTTCTAAATTATACCTCATTTTGTACAAATAATTTTAATTTTTCCAATAAAAATTCAATAAAAATGGTTATAATTAGCTTTTAATGAGCTTTAAAAAAATAATAAAAGACTTGACATTTTTATTTTTATTTAGTATAATTTTACTAGATTTTTATTAGAGGTGGCGAGTGTAATGAAAAAGACAATTTTTTATAACCTTGACTCCATTCGGGACGTTCTCCTTGACCCCGCTCGGGGCGTTCTTTTAACAATGTTGTTGGTTATAAATATAAGCGTTATTTCTTTTTCTCAAACTTCTGATAGTGTTAATATCCCTGTTTATATTAGCGTTCCCAGCTATGCTGCAATTGACTCTGCTGATAAAGAGAGTTTAGAATATGAATTAGATTTGTCATCTCCTGAAAACAAAAGTGAAGAGGTTAAGGTAAAAATCGTAGCAAATACAGCTTTTGAACTTAAGGTTGAATTTGATGCCGAAGAAGGTAGTTTTAACGAACAGAACCAAGCATTGTTTGAATTGTTGAATAGCAGTTATAATTATTCTATTGATAGTAACGAATCATTGTATGGAGTTATTGAAAAAACTGTTCAAGTGGGATTCAATTTTCAACAAGTACTCGATAGCAATCCCGAAATAAAAGAATCACTTTTAAAAAGCGGAGAATACAACGATAAGGTTGGAAATTTTGTTTTCACAGTTTCCCCTGCAGTTTAAAGATAAATTTTGTAAGCAGACGCTCGAGAGGTAGGTTAATTCCTGCCTCTTTTTTTATTATTCAAAAATTAACAATTATTTTGTATATGATAAACCTTTTTGAAGTAAAATAAAACCGTTGAGGTGAGAATAATGTTTAATGAAGAATTGAAAAATAAAAACCTTATAATTGAATTAGAATCTTTTGAAAAGATATTAGATAGAGAAATCATCATTAGAAACTGGAAAGAAATTGAACTACCTTCTGAAAAGGCGAAAATACTTGCCCCAATAGATTTAAATGTTTCTTTGGAGAAAGGAGACAGTCAAGTATTAGTAAGTGGTAAAATTGAAACTATGGTCCAGCTTCATTGTTCGAGATGTTTGAAACCCATTGAGTATTGGATAGATGAAAGTTTTGAAGCCGTATATTTGAGTAGGAGCTTTGAGAAATATTTGTCGAAAACTGAGCGGTTAAAAACATTGGATAATCTCATTTACTATGATGGTCAATCAATAGATTTGACAAATCGAGTAATAGAGACTATAATATTATCAGTGCCAGAAGTTCCACTTTGTAAAGAAGATTGCAAAGGGTTATGTCCTATCTGTGGGATTGATTTAAACGAAAATCCGAATCATTCTTGTGAAACAGAGGAGATCGACCCGCGTTTTGTAATGTTAAAAAAATTACTGGATGATGAAAAATCAAATTGATACAAAATACCAAAGGGGGAAACATAGATGGCAACACCAAAACAGAAACCTTCAAGAAGTAGAACACATTCAAGAAAAGCAAAATTTTACTCTGCATACAAGATTAACGTTGTAAAATGTCCAAAATGCGGAGAGCCAAAATTACCGCATCGTGTCTGTTTGAATTGTGGGTATTACGGTGATAAACAAATCTTAGAAATAGGTGAATAAGCCAATGGACAGTGTAAAAATAGGTATAGATCTATACGGCGGTGATAATGCGCCCCACTCTGTTGTTGAGGGCGTACTTTTTGCTTTGAAGAATAAGTTTCTTTCCCCTGAAGAATTGGTTTTAGTGGGAAATGAAATTTCAAAGGAAGATTTAGATAAAATATCAAATTTAAAAATTGTACCAGCCAAAAACTCGGTTAGTAACGAAACAAAACCAACAGAAGTTTTGAAATTGAAGGAATCTTCCATGTACGTAGGTTGCGAAATGTTGAAAAATAAAGAATTGAATGCTTTTGTGAGTGCGGGGAACACCGGTGCGTTGCTTTCAAGTGGTACTTTTGTTGCTGGTAGGCTTCCCGGTATAAAAAGGCCTGCTTTGGTTTTGGCGCTTCCCTCTAAATCAAATAAACCAAAAATTTTAGTAGATGCAGGGGCGAATGCCGAAGTAAAGGCTGAACACTTTTACGATTTTGCAAGAGAAGGAATAGCTTATGCTAAATTTTTGAATCTTGAAAATCCGAGAGTGGGGATTTTAAACATTGGTTCTGAAGACGAAAAAGGAAATTCAATAGTTAGGGAAGCTTCTAATTTGTTAAAAGAAGAAAAGACTTTTAATTATGTTGGGTATGTAGAAGCACGTGAACTGTTTGATGACACGTGTGATATAATAGTTACAGATGGATTCACTGGTAACAACGTGTTAAAAACTATGGAAGGCACAGCTTATTTTATCCTACACGAACTGAAAGAAACGATTAAAAAAGGTGGGTTATTCACAAAATTAGGAGCCTTGTTTCTAAAAGGTTCCTTAAAGTCTTTGGTCAGTAAGATTGATTATAGAAGTTATGGAGGAACATTCTTTTTGGGAGTTAACGGTGTTTTAGTCAAGGCGCATGGGTCTTCAGACGCTGAAGCGATAGCGAATGCATTGTATGTGTCTTACCGTGCGGCTAAATTTGACTTGATCAAAAAGATTGAGATTTAATAGGGGGTTTAAAAATTGTGTGGGATAGTAGGGTTTGTTTCAGATAGAAAAGTAAAAGTTGAAGAACTTATTTCTGGGTTAAAAAAACTTGAATATCGGGGGTACGATTCCGCAGGTTTAGCTTACAATGTAAATCATTCTATAAAATACTTAAAAAAGCCAGGAAGAATTAGCGAAATTGAAAAATTACTATTAAATGAAGGGTTATTAGAAGAAAGCTTTTATTCTGGAATAGCCCATACAAGATGGGCAACGCACGGCATTGTTTCGGAGCAAAATTCTCATCCGCATTTGGATTGTAAAGAAGAGTTAGCTGTTGTACATAACGGTATCATAGAGAACTTTCAAGAATTGAGAACAGGTCTTGAAATTAAAGGTCATATCTTTAAATCAGAAACCGATTCCGAAGTTATCGCTCATTTGATAGAAGATAAATACAACGGAGATCTTTTTGAGTCAGTTTTAAGAGCTTTGAAGGAACTGGAAGGTGCTTATGCTATTGCGGTTGTTCATAAAGACAAACCCGATCAAATCATAGCTGCAAGAAAAGGTAGCCCTTTAGTGATTTCAAGTAATGAAAATATAACCATGTTAGCTTCAGATGTCACTCCTTTATTGAAATATTCAAAAGAGATGAACTTTTTGAATGACGGTGAGATAGCCATTTTAACTCCTAAAGGTTATTCAATATTTAACTTAGATGGGGTTCCCCTTGAGAAAAAACCAATAAGTATAACCTGGGATGAATCATTGGCAGAAAAATCAGGATATCCACATTTCATGTTGAAAGAAATCTTTGAGCAACCGATAGCATTAGAATCTGTTTTGGTTGGTCGATTAAAAGATGGAAAACCACAGATAAAAGAAGTACAATCTTTAGAAAGTTTTGTTAAGAACCAAATGAAAAAGGTGTATGTAGTTGCATGTGGTACGAGTTATCATGCCGGTTTGGCTGCAAAATACTTCATGAATAGATATTCAGATATTGATTTTGACATAGAGGTTGCATCAGAGTTCAGATACATGAATCCAGCAATAGATAGTAATACTTTGGTGTTGGCTATATCTCAATCTGGGGAGACTATAGATACGCTAGAGGGGGTCAGATTAGCAAAGAAAAAGGGTGCATATGTATTAGCTATAAGTAATGTAGTCGGTTCCACTATCTCTAGAGAATCTGACGCAGTTCTTTATCTCAACACTGGTCCGGAGATAGGGGTTGCCGCAACAAAAACTTATACTGCACAGATAGTTTTGCTTTACACCTTAGTTGCCCAACTTATCTATTGGAAAGGTTACAAAAACAAAGAGCTGGATGACATAATGAGAACCATTGAGAAGATGCCAGAATTGTTTAGGATTATCTTAGATAAAACAAACGGTCACATGATGGAGTTAGTAAAGAAGTATAAAAACTTCAAAGATATGATGTATATAGGTAGGGTTTTTGGTTTTCCCGCAGCTTTGGAAGGCGCTTTAAAATTAAAAGAGATCAGTTATATCAATGCCATCGCCTATCAAGCGGGTGAATTAAAACATGGTCCAATAGCCCTATTGGATGGTAATTTTCCAGTTTTTGCAATAGTCCCAACAGGGAAGTTGAGAGAGAAGATGATCTCCAACATTATGGAAGTAAAAGCGCGTGGGGCAAGAGTTATAGCTTTAACCCCAAAAGATGATCTACAAGCAAAAAAAATATGTGATGATTACATCGATGTACCTTCTATTTCCGAACCTTTAATACCGTTAGTAGTTGCACCCATTACACAACTGTTTGCTTACTACATAGCGGTACAAAAAGGATTGGACCCAGATAAACCAAGGAATTTGGCAAAAAGTGTCACGGTTGAATAATTTTAGTAGAGGTGGTAAATACACCTTTATCCTTAGATGGGGCGGGCTACGGGGCAAAGCCTTTTACTCTTCCTTAGAAGGGCA
>NZ_JALY01000106.1:0-3467 GCF_002924615.1 Petrotoga halophila DSM 16923
GTCTCTACTGTGATCGTAGTTGGAGGAGCTGGAGATTACTTTGATGTTGCAGATCATGTGATCATGATGGATGAATATAGACCTAAGGATGTAACAGATCTGGCACACAAGATTGCAATAGAGCTTCCTACCCAGCGAAAAGAGGAAAGTTCTGATAAATTTGGTCGAATTTGTCGTAGGGTTCCCGACCCTGATAGTATTAACCCTAAGCGGGGAAATAAATTCAAAGTTAAAGCCTCAAGCAAAGATGTTATTCATTTTGGTAGAAACAATATTGAATTGAGTAACCTTGAGCAGCTTTTAAATAGAGAACAGGCTAAAACAATTGGTTATATCCTTGTCTTTGCTTTACAGAAAGGAATCATAGATGGCCAGAGTTCATTGGGAGATATATTGAATAAAATCTTCAATATTTTAGAAAAAGAAGGACTTAAAATTATCTCCCCTTTTAACTACCCTGATGGTGATTATGTAAAACCAAGACCGTACGAGGTAGGGGCAGCTTTAAACAGGTTGCGAACTCTTAAAGTGAAAAGAGTAGAAATCTAATTAATAGAGGATGAAAAATGACTTAGCTGTTTTCTAGTTAAAATATTGGATTGTTGAAAAATATAAAAGGCGTCTGCATAAGGCGTCTTTTTTATTGGTTTGGATTTTTATAGTATATTTTGTGAAACAATAATAGGCCTTTCACCAAAACCATAACTTTGTGGTGTAGTACTTACTTACTTTAGAGTTACTTACTCACGAGTTAGTAACTCATGAGTAAATGATCTAATTTATATTATTTTAATAAGTTTTAAAGATTTTGTGTCCCATAAAAAGGAATAATTAATTTGACCGTAATAAAAATAGATTATAATTTTCATACCCTCCCCTGGTGGGATGGATAAAAAGGAGGCGATTTTATGAAACACGAAAAGGCTCTTAGAAAACTTAAAACAGCACGCGGACAGATTGATGCAGCCATAAAAATGATTGAAGAAGAGAGATACTGTATCGACATATCTAAGCAATTGTTAGCCACAATTTCTCTTTTAAAAAATGCTCACTCTGAAATATTGAAAAAACACATAGAAACATGTGTGAAAGATGCAACGTCTTCTAAAGATCCCGAAGAAATCAATATAAAATTAGAAGAACTTGAAGAGGTTTTCGATTATCTCAAAAAAACGTAGAAAAGGTGGTGCACTATATGAGTGAAGTCAAAGAAAAATCGTTAGAACCATCAAATTCTCAAGAAAAATTTGCCCAAAATAATAAAGTATCTTTCAGTGTTCAGGGGATGACCTGCGCTACATGTGTAAAAAATGTAGAAAGGGCACTTAAAAAATTAGATGGGGTAAAATATGTCTCTGTCAATTTAGCCACAGAAAAAGCTGTATTAATATCACAAGAAGCTATTCCAATGAATAAAATCAAAAAGGCTGTATCAGACGTTGGATACAAAGTTTCTGAAGAAATACCTACCGAGGATTTGATAGAAAAGAGATTCAAAGAATCTCGAAAAGATATGTATATTTCAGTAGGTATCACGATTCCTCTTATGATTCTTATGATCTTAAATATGAGCGGGTTGCATATTCCTTTTATGCTATTGATTGAATTAATCGGTGGTGCAGCAACAATCTTCATACCAGGTAGAAAAACTTTAAAGAGCGCTTGGATAGCTTTATCTCATCTTCATACCAATATGGATACATTAGTTTCCCTTGGAGCTATTTCCGCTTGGGCGACTACAGTTTTAGCAATTATTGGTTTAGATATCCTTTCTTTTGGAACTATTGCATCTATGCTTATTACCCTGAATCTGGTAGGTAGATACATTGAAGCAAGGATGAAACATAGTGCTTCAAGAGAAATAAAGCTTCTTCTTTCGATGAAAGTTGACAAAGCGAATGTAATTACTGATCAGGGAGTGGTTGAATTACCCATAGAGACAGTCAAAATAGGTGACTTAATACTGGTGAGGCAAGGTGAAAAAATCCCTTTAGATGGTACTATCGTAGAAGGACAAGCTTCCATAAACGAATCTATGATAAGCGGTGAACCACTACCTGTATTAAAAGGCGAGAAGGATCCTGTAGTGAGTGGAACGATAGTCGAATCAGGGCTTTTAAAAATAAAAGTGGAAAAAGTTGGAGAAGACACATTCCTAAATCAAATGATCAAACTTGTAGAAGAAGCTCAATCCTCTAAAGTACCTATTCAAGCTCTGGCTGACAGAATAACCTTGTATTTTATACCGACGGTTTTTTCTTTAGCTGTCTTAAGCGGCATGCTTTGGTTTTTCCAATATGAAACATTCCAACCTTTTTTGATTAACGCTTCAAATGTCATTCCTTGGGTTCTTACAGGAGCTGGACCACTATCTACCGCAATTTTTTCGTTTGTTGCCACTCTTGTTATAGCGTGTCCATGTGCACTTGGCTTAGCAACACCTATGGCCCTTGTGGCTGCAAGTTCTGTATCTGCCAAAAAAGGATTGATAATAAAAAATGGAGAAGCCATCCAAACAGCTAAAGATATAGATACAATTCTCATGGACAAAACTGGAACCTTAACTAAAGGTCAACCTTCAGTTATTGAACATAATTTAGATGATGAAACATTTTTGATCATTTCAGAAATAGAGAAAAATTCTACTCACCCATTGGCTAAGGCGATAGTCGAATATGCACAAGAACATATTAAAAATCAGAACGTCGAAATCGAAGGAATAGAGGAAATAACAGGCAAAGGAATCGTTGGGACATACAAAAACAATGAATACTATATAGGTAAACCACGTGATGCAAAACCCTACCAAGAATTTATGGAAAACGCAGAGACGGTAATAGAAGTAAGCAAAAATGAAAAAATTGTTGGCTACATAAGAATCGCTGATGCGATTAAAAGCGATGCCGTAGAAGCTATAAAAAAATTAAAAGAAATGGGAATGGAACCCATAATGGTAACAGGTGACAACGAAAACACTGCCAGAGCTGTTGCTAAAAAGGTTGGAATTGATAGGGTATTTGCAAATATATCGCCTCAAAATAAAGTAGAAATAGTCAGAAAATATCAGATAGAAGGGAAAAAGGTCGGAATGATAGGCGATGGAATAAACGATGCTGCAGCATTAAAATCATCTGATATGGGTATTGCAATAGGTAACGGGACAGATTTGGCAATAGAATCAGCGGATGTAATAATAAGTCAGGGCGAAATTTCAAAAGTTATAGATGCAATAAAGATATCTGAAATAACCTTTAAAAAAATCAAGCAAAACTTATTCTGGGCTTTCTTCTACAATATTATTGCAATACCTTTGGCAATGATTGGAATCCTTCACCCAGCCATAGCAGAGATTGCCATGTTATTTAGTTCCATAAACGTAATTTACAATTCAAGTCGGATTACAAAAAAACTTTAGGAGGTTAAACAATGAAATACGTATTTGATGTTCCAGATATGTCTTGTGAACA
>NZ_JALY01000300.1:0-3468 GCF_002924615.1 Petrotoga halophila DSM 16923
GTCTCTACTGTGATCGTAGTCGGAGGAGCTGGAGATTACTTTAATGTTGCAGATCATGTGATCATGATGGATGAATATAGACCTAAGAATGTCACAGAACTGGCACACAAGATTGCAAGAGAGCTTCCTACCCTGCGAAAAGAGGAGAGTTCTGATAAATTTGGCCGAATTTGTCGCAGAGTTCCCGATCCTGTTAGTATTAACCCTAAGCGGGGAAGTAAATTAAAGGTTAAAGCCTCAAGCAAAGATGTTATTCATTTTGGTAGAAACAATATTGAATTAGGTAACCTTGAGCAGCTTTTAAATAGAGAACAAGCCAAAACAATTGGTCACATCCTTGTTTTTGCTTTACAGAAAGGAATCATAGACGGCCAGAGTTCACTGGGAGATATATTGAATAAAATCTTCAATATTTTAGAAAAAGAAGGACTTAAAATTATCTCTCCTTTTAACTACCCTGATGGTGATTACGTAAAACCAAGACCGTACGAGGTAGGGGCAGCTTTAAATAGGTTACGAAGTTTTAAAGTGAAAAGAGTAGAAATTTAATTGGTAAGGGATGAAAAATGATTTAGCTATTTTCTAGATAAAATATTAGATTGTTAAAAAATATAAAAGGCGTCTGCACAAGGCGTCTTTTTTATTGATTTTATTTTTATAGTATATTTTGTGAAACAATACTTAGGTTTTTTACCAGAAACAACAATTTTGTGGTGTAGTATTTACTAACTTTAGAGTTACTTACTCACGAGTTAGTAACTCATGAGTAAATGATCGAATTTATATTATTTTAATAAGTTTTAAAGATTTTGTGTCCCATAAAAAGGAATAATTAATTTGATCGTAATAAAAATAGTTTATAATTTTTATACCCTCCCCATGTGGGATGGATAAAAAGGAGGCGATTTTATGAAACACGAAAAGGCTCTTAGAAAACTTAAAACAGCTCGTGGACAGATTGATGCAGCTATAAAAATGATTGAAGAAGAAAGATACTGTATTGATATATCTAAGCAACTGTTGGCCACAATTTCCCTTTTAAAAAATGCACACTCTGAAATATTGAAAAAACATATAGAAACTTGTGTGAAAGATGCAACGTCTTCTAAAGATACCGAAGAAATCAATATAAAATTGGAAGAACTTGAAGAGGTTTTTGATTATCTCAAAAAAACGTAGAAAAGGTGGTGTAATATATGAATGAAGTCAAAGAAAAATCGTTAGAACCCTCTAATTCTCAAGAAAAATTTGCCGAAAATAATAAAATATCTTTCAGCGTTCAGGGGATGACCTGCGCTACATGTGTAAAAAACGTAGAAAGGGCACTTAAAAAATTAGACGGCGTGAAATATGTTTCCGTCAATCTAGCCACAGAAAAAGCTGTATTAATATCCCAAGAATCAATACCAATGAATAAAATCAAAAAGGCTGTATCAGACGTTGGATACAAGGTTTCTGAAGAAATGCCCACCGAGGACTTGATAGAAAAAAGATTCAAAGAATCGCGCAAAGATATGTATATTTCATTAGCTATTACGATTCCCCTTATGGTTCTAATGATCTTAAATATGAGCGGATTGAATATTCCTTTTATGCTATTCATTGAATTAATCGGTGGTGCAGCAACAATCTTCATACCAGGTAGAAAAACTTTAAAAAGTGCTTGGATAGCTTTATCTCATCTTCATACCAATATGGATACATTAGTTTCTCTTGGGGCTATTTCCGCTTGGGCGACTACAGTTTTAGCAATTATTGGTTTAGATATCCTTTCTTTTGGTACTATTGCATCTATGCTCATTACGCTGAATCTGATAGGTAGATACATTGAAGCAAGGATGAAACATAGTGCTTCAAGAGAAATAAAGCTCCTTCTTTCCATGAAAGTAGACAAAGCCAATGTGATTACTGATGATGGCGTGGTTGAATTACCCATAGACACAGTTAAAATAGGTGATTTAATACTGGTGAGACAAGGTGAAAAAATCCCTTTAGATGGTACTATCGTAGAAGGACAAGCTTCCATAAACGAATCTATGATAAGTGGCGAACCATTACCTGTATCAAAAGGTGAGAAGGATTCCGTGGTGAGTGGCACAATAGTCGAATCAGGACTCTTAAAAATAAAAGTTGAAAAAGTTGGAGAAGACACATTCCTAAATCAAATGATTAAACTTGTAGAAGAGGCACAATCCTCTAAAGTACCTATTCAAGCCCTAGCTGACAGAATAACCTTGTATTTTATTCCGACAGTTTTTTCTTTAGCTGTCCTAAGTGGTATCCTTTGGTTTTTCCAATATGAAACGTTCCAACCTTTTTTAATTAACGCTTCAAATATCATTCCATGGGTTCTTACAGATGCCGGTCCGCTATCTACCGCAATTTTTTCATTTGTTGCCACCCTTGTTATAGCGTGCCCATGCGCACTTGGCTTAGCAACTCCTATGGCCCTTGTGGCTGCAAGTTCTGTATCTGCCAAGAAAGGATTGATCATAAAAAATGGAGAAGCTATTCAAACGGCTAAAGATATAGATACAATTCTCATGGACAAAACTGGAACCTTAACTAAAGGCCAACCTTCAGTTATTGAACACAATTTAGATGATGAAACATTTTTAATTATTTCAGAAATAGAGAAAAATTCTACTCACCCTTTGGCTAAGGCGATAGTCGAATACGCACATGAACATATTAAAAATCAGAACATAAAAATTGAAGAAATAGAGGAAATAACAGGCAAGGGAATCGTTGGAACATACAAAAACAATAAATATTATATCGGTAAACCACGTGATGCAAAACCCTACCAAGAATTTATGGAAAACGCAGAAACGGTAATAGAAGTAAGTAAAAATGAAAAAATTGTTGGGTACATAAGAATCGCTGATGAGATTAAAAGTGATGCCGTAGAAGCTATAAAACAATTAAAAGAAATGGGAATGGAACCCATAATGGTAACAGGTGACAACGAAAAAACTGCCAGAGCCGTTGCTAAAAAAGTTGGAATTAATAAGGTCTTTGCAAATATATCTCCTCAAAATAAAGTAGAAATAGTCAGAAAATATCAGATAGAAGGGAAAAGAGTCGCTATGATAGGCGATGGAATAAATGATGCCGCCGCTTTAAAATCATCTGATATGGGTATTGCAATAGGCAACGGAACGGATTTAGCAATAGAATCTGCGGATGTAATAATAAGTCAAGGAGAAATTTCAAAAGTAATAGATGCAATAAAGATATCTGAAATAACCTTTAAAAAAATAAAGCAAAACTTATTCTGGGCATTCTTCTACAACATTATCGCAATACCTTTGGCAATGGTTGGAATCCTTCACCCAGCAATAGCAGAGATTGCCATGTTATTCAGTTCCATAAACGTAATTTACAATTCCAGTCGAATTACAAAAAAACTATAGGAGGTGAAACAATGAAATACATCTTTGATGTACCAGATATGTCTTGTGAACA
>NZ_JALY01000301.1:0-1580 GCF_002924615.1 Petrotoga halophila DSM 16923
TAAAAAAACGTTGATTAGAGAAATACCCTCTCTTGGCTATAAAAGTATTAAGGTATCCAATTTGGAGCAGAAGCAAATTGATGAAAAAATGATTGTGAAAGAAAATTACATTGAAAACAGATACTATATAATCGAATTCAACGAAAAAGGGCAGATTAAAAGATTATACGATAAAGAAAATAAAAGGGAAGTATTGGAAGAAGGAAAATTGGGAAACGTACTACAAACCTTCGAAGATAAACCTTACTCTTTTGACGCCTGGGACATTTCTCCTTATTTCAACGAAAAAATGAAAGAGGTTACTGATTTAATCGAAGTAAAAGTAGTTGAAGAAAGCCCTTTAAAGGGTGTTCTAAAATTTTTGTGGAGGTTTTATGACTCCGTTATTGAACAAAGGGTCATAGTATACAACCACACAAGAAGAATCGATTTCGATACCCATGTTGATTGGAAAGAGAAACAAGTTTTATTAAAAACAGCTTTTCCTGTTAATGTAAGGAGTACAAAAGCCACCTACAACATACAATTTGGAAACATAGAAAGAAGTACAACCAACAACACAAGTTGGGATATAGCAAAATTTGAAGTCCCAGCACAGAAGTGGGCGGATCTTTCAGAAGCAAACTATGGAGTTTCCATACTAAACGATTGTAAACATGGGTACGATATAAAAGAAAACGTTATGAGACTCACTCTTCTCAGATCCCCAATCGAACCCGATGAAACCGCTGATAGAACAGAACATGTATTCATTTATTCTCTTCTACCACACGCTGGAACATGGAGAGATTCGCAAGTAATACAAGAAGCCTATAAATTGAATTACCCTGTAATAGTTAAAAAGATAGAAAAAAACGAAGATGGAAGTTTTCCTGATATTTTCTCCTTTATCAAGGTCAACGATTCTGATGTGGTAATTGAAACCATAAAAAAAGCAGAAGATGATGACTCTGTACTTGTTAGACTTTTCGAAGATAAAGGTTGTAGAAAAAGGGAAGTGGAAATAGAATTTTTTAGAAGTATAAAAAAAGCGGTTGAATGTAATTTAATTGAAGAAGAGGAAAAAGAAATTGCATTTAAAGATAATAAAATTCTATTCAATATAACACCATACGAAATAAAAACCTTTAAAGTGTGGCTTTAATTTAAGCTAAAGGCGGATTTTCTCCGCCTTTAGTTTTTTTAAAGCCATTCCCTTTCCATATAATGCGTATGCAATAATTGATGTGATTTTTCGCTTCCGGGCTTTCCTAAATATTCGTTGTATAGTCTAACAATTGATGGATTTTCATGGGACTTTCGAATTATCTTTGATTTGTCAACAACATTTAAAGCATCTATTCTCTTTTTAATCACGTTGAAATCACCATGATGGTATGGTTGACCACCGCCTCCAACACAACCTCCTGGACAAGCCATAATTTCGATTAAATGTAAGTCTATTTTTCCCGATTGAACGTCTTCCAAAAGTTTTCGTGCGTTACCCAGGCCATAAGCAACTCCAACTCTTAATTTTTTCCCATTAATTTCAACTTCTGCAACTCTTAGAGAGTCATAACTATGGAGCTGTTCAAATTCTA
>NZ_JALY01000094.1:0-6031 GCF_002924615.1 Petrotoga halophila DSM 16923
TACTCCCAAAGCCTCAAGGGATTCTTTGGAACTTAAATAACTTTTAGCATCTTGATATTTCGATATTTCACTCGATAAAGAAGTACTTTCATCCGTAGTTGATTGAGCGTTCAATTCTTCGAGTTTGTTATTTATAGCATCCAAACCTAGTGAAACAATAGCTGGATCCACAAATTCAGATAAGCTAAGATATTGATTTATGGAAGTAGTTTGCTCATTATATAACCCCATTAGCTGGCTTACAACCATCGTATATACAGCTAAATAATCCGAATCAACTTCCATTGAAATTTCATTACCTTCGAACACAATACTTTCTAATTCTTTCGCTAATTCTTCTAATCTTTCTACATCTGTACCCGCTTTCGTTAACTCGTACATATACATCAATTTTGTATCGTAATAATTCCTTCCAAAGTTTTCACTTTCTTTATAATTAGACAACCAATTATCATACTTTTGACCTTGAACTGTGCTTTCTACTTCAGCATATACATCATCATACAAAAATATATCTTCGGGTTTTTCAAATATTTTCCTATCAAGTACTCTTATCAAATGGAAACCCTCCGACGTTTGTACAGGTCCAATAATTTCACCAACTTGTCCATTAAATGCTGCATCTTCAAAACTTTTTTCATACTGCCCGTGTTTTATCCATCCAATCTCTCCAGAATTAGTAGCATTAGAAGTATCCTTTGAATACAAAGAAGCGGCATCTTCAAAAGTTATCTCACCTGTTTCAATCTTTTCCTTGATGCTATTGGCGGTTGCCTCATCTGAAAAAAGTATATGCTGTACTCTAACTTCTTCATAATCATTCTTTATACTTTCGAAGTTTTGTTCGATATAAGCTAAAGCATCTTCTCTGGAAGTTGGTGCCACTGCGTCTTTAACTGCAGTATTTATCAAATCGGTCTCCACTGTTTGTTGTAAACCCGAAATTAAGATGTTTCGAATATTTTGTTCACTACCGTAGTACTGAAGCATATTATTCCAATTTGATTCATCAGATTTGTACTGAGATATATACTGATCAACCAATGCATTTATCTGATTATTCACTTCTTCATCGGAAGGCAAAAGATCGTTTTGTTCAGCATAATATCTTACAATTTTTTCGTCAAAAAGTAAATCTACCACTTGATTATCAAGCGTTAAATAATCAAAAACCGGATCCAACTGTTGACCGTAATACTGTTGATAGATCTGCGCTTGCTGTTGAGTTATGTTATCTACTTCACTCTTCATAATCCAATAAGGATAATCCAATTCTATGCCTTCTTTAGTGATAACTAAAACAGAGTCTTCTTTCCTCAGGGTGTTTCCATTTTGTGAAGTGGTCACAGGGGTCCGAGATGATACATAAGTTGCCACAGACCACCAAACTATACCTGCTAAAAAACCTGCTATAACTATTATAGTGATCAGTCTTTCGTGCTTTTTAAACCAATTATTCATTCACTAATGCCTCCTAAACTCTTGAAATTTTACTAACTTTCGAAACGAACTGACTTTGATTTTAATTTTACCACATTTTTTTGAATTTACCCAATGTTTAATCTTTTATTATTTAAAAAAGGGGATAAATTAATATCCCCTTTAAAGTCTCTATATTTTTGTTCTAATAGGTTTATCTTTAGAAATTTCCTCCAAAGCCAACAATCTATCCCATTTAGCATCAACATAATTTTGTAGTTCTTCCAGTATTTCGTTAGCATCTGGCCTTTTCATAAGTTTGCTGTATCTACCTAATTTTGCTACGTAATCTTTTATTGGTTTGAATGTTTTAGGCTTCTTGGTAACTTTGTAAACACCCATATTGTATTCCCATAATGGCCAATACTTAGTTTCAATAGCTAACTTTGTTACTTCTGGACCTGAATCGTCAGGAATTCTCCAAAATCTTACACATGGTGCCAGCATAGCAATGAAGGAAGGCCCTTTGAACTCTAATGCTGTTTGCATTTTTCTCATGAAATCCCAAGGTTCAGCCGTTGCAGCCGTTGCAGCATAAACACCTTCATGACCGGCTACTATATCAACTATACTCTTTTTCAACTGTAACTTCCCTGATATAGCTTTACCGACTGGAGCAGTGGTTGAATCGGCACCTGGAGGGGTAGATCCAGATCTTTGGTTACCTGTGTTCATGTATCCTTCGTTATCATACAAAATGTAAACAAAATCGTGTCCTCTTTCTATTGCTCCAGATAATGCTTGTAAGCCTATATCGTAAGTGCCACCATCACCAGCAAATGCGATAAATTTTATCTTATCGTTGTTTATTTTTCCTCTGTTTAGAAGGGATCTATAAGCAGCTTCTGCTCCGGATATTGTTGCGGCAACATTTTCAAAGGCGTTGTGTATATAAGGTACATTCCAAGAAGTAAATGGGTATATTGTGGAAGAAACTTCCAGACAACCTGTAGCAGCTGCCACTACAGGTTCATAACCCATACTTTTTGCAGCTAAAGTAGCCCAATTTGCAACCATCGGAGCATTACAACCCGGACACAATCTATGGCCTTGTGTAAAACCCCAATCATGTGTTTCAACGTATCCTACTATATCTCTAATATTAGGCACAATTATTCACCTCCGATTATTCTCTTAAACCCAAGTATCTTTGTTCATCAGCTATAAGATTACCTTGAAGAGCATCTTCAAAAGCTTCTCTTATCATTTCAGGGGTTGTGTCTCTTCCTCCTAAACCATAAACATAAGAACCTAAAGAGGGTCGAGAAGCAACCTCATACAAAGAAGATTTTACTAAGGAATACAAGGGGGCTTCTTTCCCAAACGACATTGCTCTATCTAAAACAACTACACCCTTTCTTCCATTTAAAACTTGCTGAAACTCTTTCTTAGGAAAAGGAGTAAAGACTTGAGGTTTCACCAATCCAACTTTCTGTCCTTCTTCTCTAAGTTGATCTACAACATATTTTGCTGTAGATGCAGTAGAATTCATAACAATCATTATATAATCAGCATCATCTACTTTGTACAAATCGAGAAAATCGTATCTTCTTCCAGATATCTTTTCGAATTCCT
The DNA here is from genome assembly GCF_002924615.1 of Petrotoga halophila DSM 16923. Lineage (NCBI taxonomy): Bacteria > Thermotogati > Thermotogota > Thermotogae > Petrotogales > Petrotogaceae > Petrotoga > Petrotoga halophila. Next base: position 3,055 of record NZ_JALY01000094.1, read on the forward strand.
CAAAAACTCCAGGAAGCTCTTTGTAAGCATTTTTCATAGCTTCCTCTTGTTGACGATGATGCTCGAAGTAATAATCAAAAAGATCCAACGGACCATAAGTAACAGGATTTTTTGTGTTTAAAAGAGAGTATTTGGGATTCCAGCTTCCTACAAACTCTTTTACAACTTCGTCATCTAGCATCTCGAAGCTTTCCACTCCATGAGAAGTAATGAAACCATCTAAATTCACCATCACAGGTAACAATACATTCTCTTTTTCCGCCAATTTGGTAGCCATTATTGTAAAATCATAGGCTTCTTGATGGTTTTCAGTAAAGAATTGGATCCATCCAGAATCTCTTACCATCATGGCATCAGAATGATCACAGTGTATATTAATGGGTCCGGATAATGCCCTATTTACAATAGGCATTACTATTGGAAGTCTATAAGAAGCTGCTATATATACTATTTCTGCCATTAATGCTAACCCATTTGCAGCAGTGGCTGTCATAGTTCTAGCACCAGATGCCGCCGAACCTACTACTGCACTCATTGCTGAGTGCTCGGATTCTACAGGAACCATTACAGTATCTACGATACCATCTGATACAAATCCTGCATAATATTCAACAATCGGTGTTTGAGGCGTTATTGGGTAAGCTGCTACCACATCAGGATTGATCTGCCTCATAGCATGTGCAACAGCAGCAGCTCCAGTAACCGTTAGTTTTACGGGCATATATTTTAACCTCCTTCACATTGTTTTTAAATAAATTCTGATTCGGGTTTCATTTCTATTGCGTTAACTGGGCATACAGCGGCACAAACACCGCAGCCTTTACAATAGTCCAGATTCACTTCTCCCAATTTCATCTTTTTACCATCAAGCCCACCACCTATGGCCATATCTGGACAATAAAGCCAACATTGCATACAGTTAGTACATTTTTCTCTATCTATTATTGGTCTTTGAATCCTCCATTCACCGGTTTTGTACTCCCTTGCGGTGGCAGGTTTATCAATTACACCACCAATAGGGATATCTTTCCATCCTTTCAGCTCACTCACTGAGTTTCACCTCCTGGTAACCTCTCTCTAGTGCTCTAATATTGGCTTTTACCACTTCATCGGAGAACTTTTTGGAGAAAGCAGCCTTGATTTTTTCTTTAACAGCATCTAAAGGTACTATATCGGTAGCTCTTATCAAAGCTCCTATCATAACGGTGTTAGGTATACCTCTTTTTATTTCTTCCAATGCTATGTTCGTCGCAGGTATTACACCGATTCTTCCTTTATACCCCGTTAAATTTCTGACCTCTTCTATGCTTCTAGTTGTGTTGACCAACAACAATTTATCCTCAGCCAACCCAGATGTTACTTCAGGGTTATTTAAAAGTGTGTCGTCTATGACAACTACCACATCGGGGGTCTCTATGTTACTTTTAATTCTTATAGGCACATCCGCAACCCTGTTAAAAGCTTTCATTGGAGCACCGGATCTTTCCGCTCCATATTCTGGAAATGAACTTGAATACTTCCCAGCTTCTTCTGCAGCTTCTGTTAAAAATTGAGAAGCACTTTTTGCTCCTTGTCCTGCTCTTGCATGCCATCTTATCTCAAAGTATTTTTCTGGCAAGGTTCTTATCCTCCCTTCATGTAATGATTTTAAATAAATTAGTTTGTTCTATAGTCACTCGAAAATATTGTGTAATCAATATTTCTAAAAATATTATCTATCCATTCATAAAATAAGAGCCTTTCATCGTTAATTTCTTGTTTTTCTAACATTTTCTCCAGATCCAAAAATCTGTTAATATGGCATTTAACCCGATTTTTTGCATATTCTATTGTGGTTCCGGTAGTCATAATAAAAGGCCAATCACTCGCTTGTACAAGAAGAATCTCTCTCATCATCTGATTTAAAACTCTTTTTTGTAAATTTGAAGGGCACTTAAAAGTATTGGCTTTTTCTATCATTCTTTCAGTTATTTCGTGAATATGCTTATAAATCCAATCGTTTTTTCCGTTAAGCCAAACATCATGGTATCCGCCCGCGCCCCAAGATGATTCGCCGGGATAAGTTACTTGAACTTTTTTAATCGCTTGTAAAACCTCAGTAGGTACAGAAAAATCTAAATATTCGCTTTCGCAAGATTGCCTAAAAAGCTCTTCCAAAAATTTTGGACCTTCATACCACCAATGGCCAAATAATTCAGCATCAAAGGGAGCTACAATTATTGGTTCTTCTTCATCTAAAATTGCCGATAATTTCTTGATTTGCGAAGTTTTCTTACATAAAAAGTCTCTGACATGCTCTTTTACAGCGTTTCTGGCTTCTCTAAGATCGTATATTTCTTTTTTGTCCAAGGATAATGATTTATTGGTAATACGATGATATTTTATTCCGGTATTACACCTTGTTCCACTTGGATCTATATATGGCTTAATGTAATCTTCTTCTCTATCATAACCAATATCTCTGTAAAATTCTCGATATCTTGGATCGCCAGGATAACCAACTTCAGAACTCCATATCTGTTCACTCGATTCAGGATCTCTGGCAAAAACAAAAACTTTATTTGGGGTGATGATAGGTCTGTATACACCATACCTCGGCTTACTGTCTGCATAAGTAAAACCGTGTGTACCCACAAAAAAGTATCGTATATCTTCGTCTGATAAATATTTGTCAAGCCCTTTAAAATAAGCACATTCTGCCAACCACATCCCTTTAGGATGCTCACCAAAATATTTTTTGAAAGTTAATACGGCAGATTTTATTTGAGCCCTAATAGCCTCCGGATATTCCCGATAAAAAGGTAGATATCCATGTGTTCCATTAGATGTTATCACTTCAATGTAACCTTTATCTTTAAATTCCTTGAAAGCTTTTAATATATCTTGATTATATTCTTCAGAAAAAATATTTATATCTTCTATTAGCTCTCGCCTATAATGTTGGGCTAGTTGGTGCATCCTAGGATCTTCATCTTTT
>NZ_JALY01000302.1:0-1545 GCF_002924615.1 Petrotoga halophila DSM 16923
ACCAACCCCAAAGAATAGCTCATTGACAAGTGCATAGAGTGTAAGTCCAAAGAGAGAAGGGCATACGGTGGATGCCTAGCCAGCTGGAAGCGAAGAAGGACGTGGTAAGCTGCGAAAAGCTGTGGGGAGCTGCAAACGAGCGAAGATCCGCAGATATCCGAATGGGGAAACCTGCCGAAAGGCATCCTGGAGACAGGAGGCGAAGCTGGGGAAGTGAAACATCATAGTACCCGGTGAAAAGAAATCAAACGAGATTCCCTAAGTAGCGGCGAGCGAAAAGGGAAGAGCCCAAACAGTAGCGATGCAAAAGCGGGCAGGCGTTGTTGCTACTGGGTTGAGGGTAACAGCTACCCGAACTGCCAGATAGGGGGTTGGAGATATATACGAAGTGGAAAGGCATGGGAAGGCCTACCGAAGAAGGTGAAAGTCCTGTACACGGAAGTATATAAATTCAACTGCTGTTAACCCGAGTAGCGTAGGACACGAGGAATCCTGCGTGAAGCTGGGTGGACCTCCATCCAAGGCTAAAGAGGACAGCTGAGCGATAGTGGAATAGTACCGTGAGGGAAAGGTGAAAAGGACCCCGGGAGGGGAGTGAAAGAGAACCTGAAACCGTATGCCTACAGGAAGCGGGAGCGAAAGTGACCGCGTGCCTTTTGATTAATGAGCCTGCGAGTTATTTTCGGTGGCGAGGTTAAGCCGGTAGGTGGAGCCGAAGGGAAACCGAGTATGAAAAGTGCGCAAGTCACTGGGAATAGACCCGAAGCCAGGTGAGCTACCCATGTGCAGGATGAAGCTTGGGTAAAACCAAGTGGAGGTCCGAACCGGTGGATAGTGAAAAATTCTCGGATGACATGTGGGTAGGAGTGAAAAGCTAACCGAACCTGGTGATAGCTGGTTCTCCCCGAAACGTGTGTAGGCACGGCCTCTGGGAAAGAGTTATGGAGGTAGAGCACTGAATGGCGTAGGGGGGTAGACCTCTGAAACCAATCAAACTCCGAATGCCATAACTGGAAACCAGGGAGAAAGACTATGGGGAATAAGCTTCATGGTCGAGAGGGAAAGAGCCCAGACCGACAGCTAAGGTTCCGAAGAAGCGGCTAAGTGTGAAAGGAAGTGGACCTCTTGAGACAGCCGGGAGGTTGGCTTAGAAGCAGCCATCCTTGAAAGAGTGCGTAACAGCTCACCGGTAGAAGAGGACTGCGCCGAAAATGTAACGGAGCTAAAGCCGCGCACCGAAGCTACGGTATAGCCGGAAGGCTATAGGTAGGGGAGCGATGTGCGAGGGAGAAGCATAACCGGGAGGTTATGTGGACGAAGCACAAGAGAGAATGCAGGCATGAGTAACGAAATGGGAGTGAGAATCTCCCACCCCTAAAGTCTAAGGTTACCTGGGGAAGGGTCGTCCGCCCAGGGTAAGTCGGGACCTAAGGTGAACCCGAAAGGGGTAGCCGATGGAAAACGGGTAAAGAATCCCGTACCGGTAAAAGGGGAGCTACAAGGGGGGACACAGGAGGTAAAGCTACCGAGCGAGGGTGGCGGAGC
>NZ_JALY01000303.1:0-1553 GCF_002924615.1 Petrotoga halophila DSM 16923
CGACGATGCCGAAGAAGCCGGTAGGGAAATCCGCTGGCAGAGGAGGAGTCGTGATGGGGAGGCCGCAAGGCCAACGGTAGACAATCACACTGTCGAGAAAAGCCTCGTGTAGCGTTGATCCTTTTACTGCCCGTTCTGGAAACCGACACAGGTAGACGAGCTGAGAAGGCAAAGGGGAGCGGAATAACCTTCGTTAAGGAACTAGGCAAAAAGGCCCCGTAACTTCGGGAGAAGGGGTGGACTATTAGTATGAGGAATCATACTAATAGAGCCGCAGTGACAAGTCCCTAGCGACTGTTTACCAAAAACACAGGTCTCTGCGAACACGGAAGTGGAAGTATAGGGACTGACGCCTGCCCAGTGCCGGAAGGTTAAGGGGAGAGGTGAGAGCTTCGAACTGAAGCCCCGGTAAACGGCGGCCGTAACTATAACGGTCCTAAGGTAGCGAAATTCCTTGTCGGGTAAGTTCCGACCTGCATGAAAGGCGTAACGACTAGGGAGCTGTCTTAACGAAGGATCCGGTGAAATTACAGTCTCGGTGAAGATGCCGAGGACCCGCAGCTAGACGGAAAGACCCCGTGGAGTTTTACTGTAACCTGACATTGTAACTTATCGTTGTATGTACAGGATAGGCGGGAGGCGAAGAAAGCTGCTCGCCAGGGCAGCTGGAGCCGGCCGTGGGATACCGCCCTTACAACGATGGGTTACTAACGGGAGAAAGTGAAGAGCTTGACCTGGACAGTGTTAGGAGGGCAGTTTAACTGGGGCGGTTGCCTCCAAAAAGGTAACGGAGGTGTTCGAAGGTAGGCTCAAGTGGGTTGGGAATCCACTGAAGAGTGCAAAGGCAAAAGCCTGCTTAACTGAAAGACTGACGAGTCGAACAGGAGGGAAACCTGGACTTAGTGACCCGGCGGTTCTGAGAGGAAGGGCCGTCGATCAACGGATAAAAGTTACCCCGGGGATAACAGACTAATCACGCCCGAGAGTTCACATCGACGGCGTGGATTGGCACCTCGATGTCGGCTCATCGCAACCTGGGGCTGAAGCCGGTCCCAAGGGTTGGGCTGTTCGCCCATTAAAGCGGTACGTGAGCTGGGTTCAGAACGTCGTAAGACAGTTCGGTCCCTATCTGCTGCGGGGGTAGGAAGCTTGAAGGGGGTTACTCCTAGTACGAGAGGACCGGAGTGAGTATGTCCCTGGTGAATCAGCTGTTATGCAAATAGCAGGAGCTGAGTAGCCACACATATAACCGATAACCGCTGAAAGCATCTAAGCGGGAAACGGGCCCAAACAAGAGGCTTCCCACTCGTAAGAGGTAAGGGCAGTCTGAGAAGAAGACGTAGATAGGCCGCAGGTGTAAGTACTGAGAAGTATTGAGCCGAGCGGTACTAATAGCCCGAGGCTTTGGACGAAACTCTATGCACTTGTGAATGAGTAATAGGGGGTGAAGAAAACGATACGGGAAACACCCAGAACCATACCGAACCTGACGGTTAAGCCGTATCGTGCCGATGGTAGTACGCTAAGACGTGTGAGAGTAGGTATCGCCCCCT
>NZ_JALY01000210.1:0-7168 GCF_002924615.1 Petrotoga halophila DSM 16923
TATTTTTCTTCCCATATGCTCATAACTATTTCAACACTTCAATTCCTACTTTCCCTTCAATGTAGCTTTTGTGTTCCATAAGAATGTATATGTATCCATCTTGTCCATTTATCTTTGTTTTGAACAGCATAATTATACCATATGTTTTTGATGGTATGCTATCTTATCGAATAACTTCTGTATAACAAGTTTTATAGCGCCCTTCCCCGCTCCCCACCCGTGGGGAAAAGGATCTTTTTACTTGTTAATTTAATTGTACTAAAAGACTCAATATATTCATTACAACAAAAATTTAACTTAACAATATTTCTATGGTATAATTTCTCATAAAGTACAAAAAATTAAATTTGCTAAAAAATCGGAGGGATAATCTTGAGATTTTCCAAACTATATGCTCCTACTTTAAAAGAAACTCCATCTGATTCTGATATAAAAAGTTACGAGTTATTGATCAGAGGAGGGTTTATAAGAAAGATCTCATCAGGTGTTTACAGTTATCTTCCCCTTGGATGGAAGGTCATAAGAAAAATTGAAAATATAGTCAGAGAAGAAATGGAAAAGATAGGTTCTCAAGAAATCATGTTACCCATAATACATCCAGCAGAGCTGTGGAAAATGACGGGAAGATGGGAAGATTACGGTCCAGAATTGATGAAACTTAAGGATAGACACGATAGAGAGTTTACTTTAGGTCCCACGCATGAAGAAATAGTCACATTTTTGATGAAAAATGAACTTAGGTCGTACAAACAGTTCCCCGTCAACCTCTTCCAAATAGCTACTAAGTTTAGAGATGAAATAAGGCCAAGGTTTGGGGTGTTAAGAGCGAGAGAGTTCATCATGAAAGACGCCTATACCTTTCACACCGACTACAACTCATTGCATGAATCTTATCAACATTTCTATGATGCATACAATAACATCTTAAAAAGAATAGGTTTGAAATTTGTTGTTGTAGAAGCGGATACAGGTGCAATTGGTGGTTCTTTTTCTCATGAATTTCATGTATTGGCACAAAACGGCGAGGGTGAAATATTTTACTGTGAAAAATGCGGTTATGCAGCCAGTGATGAAAAGGCAAGATCAGGAGAAGATTTTTCAGCAGATGAGAAACAAGCTATCAAAGAAATGGAAAAAGTAGATACTCAAAACGCCAGAACCATCGAAGAAGTTGCCAAATTCCTGAACGTTTCTGAAAAGAAGTTGATAAAATCGTTACTGCTAAGATCCAGCAAAGGATGGGTGTTGGCTCTAATTAGAGGCGACTATGAGATAAACTTTGCCAAGATCAGGTCCGTCCTTCAAGATCAAAGTTTACAAATAGCTGATCCGCAAGACGTTCTAAAAGAATTTGGTGTAAATATTGGATTTATAGGCCCAATAAACATACCTGAAAATATCAGGATAGTTGCTGATCTAAGCATAAAATCTATAAGAAATGGTGTTATAGGGGCTATGGAAGAAAAAAGGCATTATATAAATGCCAACCCCGAACGAGATTTCAGAATTGATTTATTTGCAGACATTAGATACGTAAAAGAAGGTGAAAAATGTCCAACCCAAGGGTGTAATTCCATACTCAAACAGACAAGAGGCATAGAAGTTGGTCAAATTTTTGAATTAGGCGATAAATACTCTTCAAAAATGAACGCTGTATTCACCGATGAAAACGGTGAACAAAAACCTTACATAATGGGATGTTACGGCTGGGGAGTATCAAGAACTCTGGGGGCAATAGTTGAGCAATTAAACGATGAAAATGGAATAATATGGCCCAAAAGCGTTGCCCCTTTTGAAGTGGCAATAATACCAATTGCCAAGAACGATGAAGCAATTGTAAGTACATCACAAGAGATCTACGATTACTTTTTAAAAGAAGGAATAGACGTCGTTATAGACGATAGAGAAGTGTCTGCTGGATTTAAGTTCAAAGATATAGATCTAATCGGGGTACCGATAAAAATTATTATCGGCAAACGTTTAAAAGAAGGAAAAATTGAGTTAAAACAAAGAAATAAAACAGAAAGCACATTGATAGAATTCAAAAATGTAAAAGAGTTATACGATAAAGTCAAAGAAACATTAGAAAACTATGATCCAACTCAAAATTTAGCAATCTAACACATACCTTTTTCATCATCTCTTCAGTCTATTCTATCAACCATATTTGACAAGGAGCCCTAAAAATTTGACAACTCAATTTTTTTATGGTATAATTCTCAAAATTTGAGAATTTTTAAAGTAAGGTATTTAAATTTGATTTAGGGGAAAGTGCTTATGAAAATATTAAAAATATTGTTAGTTTCTAAAAAAGTAAATAATAATAACAATTTACAGCGTCGGTGATTACGCTGGGGATTGTTATTTTGAAAATTACCGACGCTAAAAAACTAGCGTCGGTTTTTTTATATTAAAAAGGCGATTTAGCGTCTTTTAAAAAAAAAACACTACAGGAGGGAAAATTATGGCAGAAGTAGAGAAGAAAGATAGAAAAGAAGATTCTGTGGAGTTAGTAAAAACTTATTTGGCGGATCAGACTTACAGTGACGCACTTTTAGTTCAATCAGAGATACTGAGGTTATCGAGGGAATTTCTTGCAGAAAAGGGTTTTGTCGAGCTTCTTCCGGTGACAATTTCTACAATCACCGATCCTTTGAATCATGATGTTTTTGATGCACAAATAGATTATTATGGTAACAAATATTATGTTACTAAATCCATGATTCTGCAAAAACAAGTTAGCGTTCTGGTTCATGATAAAATATTTTCATTTTCACCAAATTTAAGGTTGGAAATGGAGGAAAAATATTCTTCTGGTAGACACTTGATTGATTTTGTTCAACTAGATATAGAGGCTAAAGAGACGAAGAGAGAAGAGATTATGGATTTGATGGAAGATTTAATGATTTATGTATTAAAAGGTATATTGACAAAATATTCTGGTATAATAGAAAAGTATCACCCAAATTTAACTGTTCCTAAAAAACCTTTTCAAAAAATAAGTGTAAAAAAGGCAAAAGAGCTTTACGGTGAAGATTATGAAAAAATTTTATCTGAACGAGCTGAAGGACCTGTATGGTTGATAGATATTCCGCTTTTGGATAGAGAGTTTTATGACAAACAAGATATGGATAATCCAGAAGTATTGTTGGACTTTGATTTAATATATCCTGAAGGTCATGGTGAAGCCATATCTGGTGGTGAAAGAGAACATGAGCATGAGCAAATAGTAAAAAGAATCAAACTGAAAGGCAACGGTCTAGAAAGCTATGAAGATTATTTGAAATTAGCAAAAGAAGGGTTATTAAAACATTCTGCAGGTTGTGGTATAGGTATAGAAAGGTTCACTAAATACATATTAGATTTGGATCATGTTGAAAAAACTAGGTTGTTCGCCAAAGCTCCTGGAAAGTATACCATTTAGTTGTATTAACAAAAAAGGTCTAAATTGTTTATTATTGCAGAGCAGGAGACGTCAATTGAAGATCGTCTCTGCTTTGCCTTTCATAGAAGTTAACTTATTTTCCGCTGGAGGTAATTTGTCAACTACCCACCGTCTAAAGACGGGGACTTGTGATGAACAAGCCTTAGTTGACTACCCTCAGCCAGGATCAAACAGGCTCACGCCTCTAAAGGGAGATTATCGGGCTACGTTATATAGGTCATAACACCTTCGGATGTTTCTCCTAGTCTGTCGCTCTGTTGTTTAGCTTTAAACAATCCTGAGGGGTAGGGATAGTGAACTAAACGTAAAAAGCCTATATAACATTGGGGAAGGAGAATAACTCCGTTAAGGAGGTGCACTTTATGTTAGTGTACGTTTTAAACAAACATGGGAAACCTCTTATGCCTTGTAAACCTTCAAAGGCAAGAAAACTACTTAAAGAGGAAAAAGCCAAGGTTGTTAAAAAAGAACCTTTTACCATTCAACTGCTCTATGGTAGTAGCGGTTATAAACAACCTATTACTTTGGGAGTAGATGCAGGAAGTAAAACTGTAGGTTTGTCTGCTACTACTGAAAATAAGGAACTTTTTGCAGCAGAAGTTGAACTAAGGGACGATATACCTAAACTTATATCTCAGAAACGACAGTATCGTAGAGATAGACGTTTCAGAAAAACAAGGTATAGGGAACCACGTTTTTTAAATCGTGTCCACAGTAAAAACAAAGGATGGCTTGCACCGTCGGTAGAACATAAAATAAAATCGCACATTAAACTGATTGATCTAGTTCGCCATTTGCTTCCTATTACAAAAATTGTAGTAGAAGTTGCAAGTTTCGATATACAAAAGATTAAGAATCCTAATATTGAAGGTAAACAATACCAACAAGGTGAACAATTAGCTTTTTGGAATACAAGGGAATATGTTCTATGGAGAGATAACTATACCTGTCAACACTGCAAAGGCAAAAGTAAAGATAAACGACTCAATGTTCACCACATCGAAAGTAGGCAAATAGGTGGAAACGCACCGAGTAATTTAATTACATTGTGTGAAACATGCCATAAGGATTACCACGATGGAAAAATTAAATTGAATTTTAAAAGAGGACAAAAGTTTAAAGATGCTACATTTATGGGTATTATGAGATGGACTTTATACAATAGATTAAAAACACTATACCCTAACGTTCATCTAACTTATGGATATATCACTAAAAATACAAGGATACAAAATAGTTTAACTAAAACACATAGAATAGACGCTTTATGTATTAGTGGTCATCCTCAAGCAAAACAACTAGAGTATTATTATCACATTAAAGAAGTTCGACGACACAATAGACAAATACACAAAGCTAAAATTCTAAAGGGAGGAATAAGAAAACTTAACCAAGCACCTTATCTAGTACATGGTTTTAGATTGTTTGATAAAATAAGATACAACGGTATTGAATGTTTCATATTTGGGAGACGTTCAACTGGATATTTTGATATAAGAAAAGTTGATGGTACAGTAATTCATAGGAGTGCAAAAAGCAATGATCTAATCTTAGTAAGCAAAGTCAAAACTTTACTATGGGAAAGGAGGGAAAATTCTGCATTCCTCTCACCATTAAAATGGTGAGTTTCCTGCAGATATTTTTTATGAATATAAAAAGGGCTATTATTTCGGTTTACGACAAAACTAATTTAGAGGATTTAGCAAGTTTTTTATTTCGCAATGGTGTTGAAATTATATCCACAGAAGGGACAAATAAATATTTAGAAGAAAAAGGGATTCCCACTGTAAAAATGGCCGATTATATTGGATTTCCTGAAATTCTTGGAGGTCGTGTTAAAAGTATAGATCCAAAATTAGCTGGAGGTATTTTAGCCAAGTCTAACGATAAAAAACATGAAGAAGAGATGATCAATTATAATATAAAAAGAATCGATATGGTTGTAGGTAATTTCCCTACCTTTGAGGAAATTGCAAAAAAAACGAAGAATGAGGAATCACTTTTAGAATATATTGATATTGGAGGCTACTCTCTTCTTAGAGGCGCTGCAAAAAATTATAAAGATGTTGTAGCATTGGTAGATCCCAAAGATTATCAAACGGTTATTGACAATTTAGAGGATTGTGGCGATGTTCCTTTACAATTAAGAAGAAAGTTAGCTCTGAAAGTTTTCTTTTCTACTTCTAAATACGATGCCAGTATTCATAAAATCTTCTCTGAACTCTTTGCAGCTGAGAAGTTTGATCATGAATTTTTTGAAATATTGGGAAACTTAAGGTATGGTTCTAATCCAATGCAGGAAGCAATTTTAATGAAATTTTTGGAAGAAGACAGTTTTATCGATTATTTAGAAAATTTAACTTTTCATAAAAAGCCTACATTGAGGATATTGAAAGACATAAAGTTACTTTTTCATTTGGCTAGTTTCACAAACAATGAATTTTTAGGTTTTGCAAAGAAAGGAATTTTCGTATTTGGATATTCTTCTCCTACTGATGAAGAGAAAGAACAATTCATCAGGATTATCAAAGAACTAAAAGGTGGAGTCGTTTACAGTGACGATCCAAATATAATAACTGAACTGAAAGATTCAAAACATGATGGACTAATGACTTCTTATAATCTTGAAAAAAAAGAAGAGATACTTTCCTTTAAACCTATGGTTTTTAAGGTTAATAAGAAAGTTTTGAAACGAGACGAAGAATATATTGTGGATGGTGATCTAGTTGTAAAGCAAAATTTTCAAGAGATTGCTTTAGATTTGTCTCCTTCAGAGCAATTGGGTTTCGAGGTTGCTAAGGTTCATAAATCAGATACCGCTGTATATGTAAAAAACAATCTCATTAGCTCTGGTAATCAATCCTGCTTGAACAGAGAAATTGCATTAAATGCCCTCGAAAATACTTTGGAAAGATTTGAAGTTCTTCCAAAGGAAGGAACTATTATATTCGATTCTCCGATAAATTCCCAAAAGATAATTGATATAATATTAAATTGGAAGGTTGAAAAGGTAATTGTTCCTCCAACCTTACCGGGATACGAAAAATATTTAAAGGATTTAGAGGAAAAGGGAATTACTCTGTTGGTAACACAGAGAAGGTATCATCGGTATTAATATGTTTAATATTAATATTAATTCATTAAGGCGCTCTGTCCCTTAAGAACCCCGAAATGAAGTTCAAAGTCAAAATCATTTAAAAACATACTTTGCATAGTATCGCAAACAAGGGACTCTGCCCCTTGATGTATGGGGTTTTTAAGGGTGAAACCTCTTAATGTTAAGGGCGGAGAGTGAGGAATGGGGGCTATATATTGAGTTTTTAGAATTTCTTAAGTCACTAAAAGACGGAAGCAAGGAGGAGTAAGATGACTTCACTAGCAGAAAGCGGAAAAAAGAAAATAGAATGGGTAAAAAAACACATGAAAGTCTTAAACTATTTAAAAAATCTATACCAAACAGAAAAACCCTTTGAAGGTGTAAATGTAGCTATAAGCATCCATTTAGAGGCAAAAACAGCCTATTTAGGAATAGTTTTGCACGAATTAGGTGCCAACGTTGCAATAACAGGGAGTAATCCCTTATCCACGAAAGAAGATGTCGTGGAAGCTCTGAAAGCTTCTTTCCTCCCCTTCCCTTCCTCACTCCCTTTCTCTTCCTCTTTCTCTTTTCCCCCTCTCGATAAAATATTAGAAACTAACCCTAATATAATTTTAGACGACGGA
>NZ_JALY01000056.1:0-63466 GCF_002924615.1 Petrotoga halophila DSM 16923
TTTTCTTCTTGCCTTAACTTAATTTACCTTTAGTTAATCGTTGCTTTGACCTATTTCTGAAGTGGGTATTGTAACTACTGAGTTAACCGTATCAACAGACGCTTTTTTATAATCAGGCATACTTTCAGATAAAGAGAGGGAAGGATTTTCAGAAACGACGATGGTTACCACATCTCCTACCCCAAAATCCTGGTTATAGTTGTAAATAGAATTACCTTCTTCATCATTCTTATTCCACAATGATTCAGAGAAACCAAGGCTCGCTAAAACTAGAAAAATCAAGAAAAAAATAAAAACTTTTGATAACTTTATATCAGTCATTTTTGAGAACCTCCTAAACTAACCTGAAGTATTGGACCTTCTTTTAGTTTACCGGTTATTATGTTCCCGTTTTCAACATTCCTAACGCTCAAAGTATCTCCAAAATTTGCATTTGTCATAGCCCTCGCCAAAGTAGAAACCGTGATACCCTCAAATTCTACTAAAACCGTTACAATGTCTCCAGCTTTAACGTCAGGTATACGTCTGAAATAAGTTGCATCAACTATTTCGCCTTTTTTTACATCTTTGGTTAATTCATAACTTCCGGATTTTAACAATTCTAAATCTATAGGTTTATTGTTGATGGTTAAAACGTTTTTAGTAGCTGGTTCTGTTAATTCTTCATTCAACATTGTTCCTCTGGTTAAATCTTTGGAATATACAAGTACTTCTTCATATTTCGATACATTAGCAATAACTGTAAGTGTCTTTTGATCGTTTTTATCATCTTTTACGTTCAAACTTATATACAACTTATCGTAGCTTTGAAAGATCCTTATTACTTCTGCCGATAAAACCTTTTCAGGAAGAACCTTTAGATCTATACTATTCACTGTCAAAGAATTGTCGTACTCTTTTATCTTTTGCTGTAAAAAAATTTCTAAATCAATATACTGAACATCTATATCTTTATTATCGTTTTTGTATACAACCGTAACGGTACTTTCTTCAAAAACAAGGTCAAAATCGCTGTAATAACTACTCATTAAACCGTACAAAATTTTAGAAAGCTCTTTTTCAGAATAAATTATCTTCTCATTAACTATATAAGAGATCGTCCTATCTGACTTCATTTCAGGGAATATATCTTTAAGAGAAAAAATCCAATCTTCACTGAATATAACTGCCGGAATAGTAAAAACCATGTTTGAAAAAGCAATTGTTGATACCAACAAAATCAGAGAAAAAAATAATAATTTGATTAATCGTGTCAAAGTCATCAACTCCCTGTCATTTAACAACTATCATCAAAAAAACTCAAGGGAGATTACGGTTTATCTCTTAACATTTGAAACGGTTCTCAACATTTCATCAGCGGTTGTGATAGTTTTAGAATTAATGTCGTAAGCTCTTTGTGCAACTATCATATCCACCATTTCTTTAACGACATCGACGTTGGATTTTTCTAAATAACCTTGTTGTAAAGCTCCAAATCCATCCTGGCCAGGTATCCCTTCCGTTGGATTACCGGAAGCTGGCGTTTCAGAATATAAGTTATTACCTATGGGTTTTAACCCTCCAGGGTTTAAAAATCTCACAGTAGTGAGATTCCCTACATTTTGAATCGTTCCATCTCCCAAAGAAACGCTTACTATTCCATCCGGAGAAACGTTTATTCCCACAGCATTTTGAGGAATCACTATATTTGGAATAACCATCAATCCATCACTGGTAGTAAGTCTACCGTTGGCATCCAATTTAAAAGAACCATCTCTAGTATAGGCTATACTTCCATCTTGCATCTGAACCTGAAAAAATCCGTCTCCCATGATTGCTATGTCGGTAGAATTGTCTGTTGGCTCTATGTTTCCTAATGTGAAGATCCGTGTTGTTGCAGCCAAGCGTGTGCCATGACCTACATAAAGACCTGTTGGTAAGGTTGAACCTTGGGCGGTTGGAGTACCGGCTTCTTTTACAGACGAATATAGTAAATCTTGAAATTCAGCTCTTTGCTTTTTATATCCTGTTGTATCAACGTTTGCAAGATTGTTTGAAATGATATCTAACTTTCTTTGTTCAGCATTCATACCGGTTGCAGCGTTATACAAAGACACTAACATAATTTACCCCTCCATTTAAAAATCTTTATAATTATCTAAATTAGTTAAAAGTTTGAAGTTATTTCAATAAGCTTTGCGTTGAGTGAATCTCCTGTTGATACTGCTTTTTGTAGAATATCAAACTTTCTATTTGCTTCGATCATCTTAATCATCTCATTTAGAGCATCAACGTTTGAACCCTCTAAAAATCCTTGTCTCACATAGAAGTTATCTGCTTGTCCTATCTCTTCACCCGTGAAATAATTTTCACCATATTTATTCAAATTCTCTACATTTAGGATGTTTAATCTTATGTTTGTTCCCGATATATTACCCTCTTCATCCACAAAAAAATTATCTGGATTTATAAGTATAGGGTTATTTTCTTCATCTAACACGTAATCACCGCTTTTTGTGACAAGATAATTTTCAGGACTTAGAGAAAATTCACCATTTCGTGTGTAAAAGTAGTTACCGTTTCTCTCTATTTTAAAAAAGCCGTCGCCTTCTATTGCAAAATCTAACTTTCCGTTTGTTTCAATTAAAGATCCTTGTTCGAGATTTGGAATTACCTCGTCCAAAACAACCGAACTATAAATGTTCCCTATCGGTTCGCCTTTTCCTTGTGCATTTTGATATGATCTAATCTCTTTTTCGTATACACTTTTAAATAGGTTAAAATCCTTTTTGTAACCTACAGTGTTAAGATTAGCCAAATTGTTGGAAATAGAGTTCAATTCAGCAAAAGAGTTGAGCATACCAGCCGTTGCATTGTATATTCCTCTCATTTTATTTCCTCCTGTGGTGGATGGTTCTAATTTACTTGTACTTTGTTTAATAATTCTATGTCTTCCAACAAAATTCCTGTACCTTTTGCACAAGTAAGATGTGGATCTTCCGGAATGTACGTTCTTACGCCAGTTTGCTCTGATATTAATTTATCCAATCCTCTTAGTCTCGCCACCCCTCCAACAACTATAAGTCCATTTTGCATTATATCCGCTGCTAATTCTGGAGGAGTTTTTTCTAAAATATTTTTTATTTTATTTATTATTTCATTCAATATTGGTTTGATTGCGTAGAAAATATCGTCCGAAGTTAGTTTTAAATTAGAAGGAAGCCCTGTTTTGATATTCTGCCCTTTAACTTCCATTTCAAGATTTTCTTCTTGAGAAAAAGCCTTGCCTATGTCGATTTTTAACCTTTCAGCGGTAGTTTCACCGATCAAGAATTTATATCTTCTTTTAGTATATTTAATTATTTCTTGATCCATGGCTTCACCTGCAACTTTTATCGTTTCACTTATGACACAGCCTCCCAAACTCAAAATCGCTAAGTCTGTGGTGCCTCCTCCTATGTCGATTACCATGTGACCATTAGGTTCTGTGATATCTATTCCACTGCCTATAGCAGCGGCTAAAGGTTCACTTATAAGAAATACTTTAGAAGCGCCAATCCTACTCCCCGCCTCTTTAACCGCCCTTCTTTCAACGTCTGTAGTTAAAGCAGGTATCCCTATGATTAATCGTGGTTTGTACATATTAAAACCTTTGGATTTGGCTTTTTTGACGAAATATCTCAATACTTCCTCTATGATGCTAGGATCCGTAATAACCCCATCCTGCACGGGCCTAATAATTTGTATTTGACTAGGAGTTTTTCCAACCATATCTTTTGCTTCTTTTCCTATTGCCAACATCTTTTTTTTACTCTTATCAACTGCTACCACTGAAGGTTCTTCAAGGATAATCCCTTGACCACGCTGATATACTACAAAGGTTGCAGTTCCTAAATCTATTCCTAAATCAGATTTTGCCATAATTTACCTCCTATTTTTTCTTAAGAGATTTTAAAATTTTAAAAATGTGCCTGGCGGGAGTCGAACCCGCATCTTTGGATCCGGAGTCCAACGCTTTATCCGTTAGGCTACAGGCACATCAATTCGTTGTAATCAATATTCACTTGAATTTTCTCTCTGTTTTCTTTAGTTGTTATAATTAAATCATAATAATCTTTTAGGTCTGATATCAAAGTGGTACTTTCGAATCCTTTTTTGTAGTAGTGCCAAAATATCCAAGGATCTTTTGCAAAGATAGAAACATTTTCAAACTCCTTATTAACCGGAACATCCCAGATCAAAATATCTTTGTAATTTGAAAAATCTTTTTTTAGATTATATACCTCTCTTTCTTCCAAGGCAATGGCGTTTCCTGGGCTTTGAATAAAATTGGATAGAATGAGTACACTACTATTTTGATCTTTGGTCCTTTTTACTTTTTTATAGCTCACTTGTCCTTTAACCTCACTGTACAAAGAGGAAGTGGTCAATCTTTCATCCACAAAGTAAATTTTGCATCCTATTCTTTCTTTTATCTTTATAGCTTCATCTATACTTAAAAAACTCTGTTTTGAATATCTCCCAGACATGGAAATTGGTAATCCAAACACGATTAAATCGTCATGGTTTAAATCCAACGAAACCAAATATTCTAACAGTTTTTCTGACGGTATCGTCTCCTTTGGTAAAGGAATATTTATATCTTGTTTTAAAAAAGCTATACCGCACTTTCTTGTTCCATAATCGATTCCATATATTTTTAAGTTCTTAATAGTTCCCATATAATATCTTTCTCCAATTTAACTAAATCATATTTAACTCCATTTTCATCTAATATATAAATGGCTTTTTCTTTATCTCTAGAGGAAAAGCAAATAACCGGTGCACAAGCTTGTAAAACAGACTTGGGCGAGGGGAAAATCTTACAAAAAACACCGTTCTTCGCTAACATCTCTTTTATTTCTAATATTTGATAATTTTTATTTAGTAAAACTAAATCAAGATCCAACGTTGTTCTCATATCTTTATTCATTTTATAAACTTCTTGCTCCTGCTTTGGAATTGCCTTTCAAGAATTCAATTAATTCTCTTGTATCTAAATTTTCATAGAAATTGATAGAATTTTTTAATATCCAATTATCTAATATATTTTCTTTGAAATTAGAGCTTTCACGTAAACCTTTTAGATTAAAATTATCCAATATCTCCACTTCTTCCTCATTTACCTTTATCAACTTTGCATCTTCCATCACGTTTAAAACAGTTTCTGATAACGATTTATCACCCTTCAAAAGAGAATCTTCTATCTCTTCTACTTTGTAATGACCGTCGGCTATAAAATCGTAGACAAGTTTTAACACCTTGAAAGATGGATACTTTCTTGAATATTCGTAAAGTAATTTAACTTTGAACCGATTATTGTAAGCCAATATGATAGTTGTTCTTTGAGTTTTTTTCATCCATGTAGAAACCAAGTCCAAAAGCTCAATGTCCGTCTTTGGAACATCCACAATTATCAAAATTGGAGAGAACTGCTTAACTTCAAAAGCTATACCGTTGTTAGAAAAAGAGGTTATATAAAAATTAGCTTTCTCATTTTTAAATTTTTCTCTGGAAATAAGTTTTTCTCTAAAACTCATTGAATGATTGAAGAGCTTTATATTGTTCTCGTCAACTTGTAATTTCTCATCTAGCAGTCTTACTAAAGACTTTTGCCTCTCATAATCATTCAAAACCAATACTTTTCCATTTCTTTCATTTGAGTAATCCTTCAAAAGCCCCAAAATATTGTTTTTTTCCCTCACCACTTCAAAATTATTATTAGAGAAAGATATAAGAATTTTAAATCCTGCTCGTTTTAAAATTTCTTTTAATTCTTCACTGTAAATAGAACTAAAAATACTAATTTCAGGCTTTTGAAGAGCGTATTTCCTAAATTGCTGATATTCTGAAACTTTTTTTACTACCGGATGGAATAATGAATAGAAAGGTTCATCGATAATAATTTCAGCTTGCATAGAATCAAGCAATTCACGATTTTTAATAAACTTGGGTACTGTGACAAAGATCACTCTACAATCAGATATATGCTCTGGTGTGAGTGTATATTGTTTACTAAAATATAATAAATTCTCTGGAAAATAAGTATTTATTATTTTATAGATGTGTTCCAATAAACTGTTTGTGGCAGAAACGATTATCAGCTTTTGATCTTTTTTCAAAGATAGTTGAATTTTTTTCAGTAAAGAGTCATTTTTTATCTTACTTGGAAGAAACATTGCTACCTTACTTCTACTTAAATTATCATTTAATATTTCAACATTCATGATCTTGTTCAGCTCATCCTGAAGAATATTAGATGCAAAGTTCCATTTTGCATTTTCCTCTTGTTTTATTCTCTCATTAACCTTCAAATCTTGCAAGTAAAATTTAACGTAACTATTTTTTAAATTATAAGAGTTCTCTATTCTAAAGGTGCCGACAAGATCTGTAAATAGATCTTTTTTGTTGTTCTCTGTTAGTTCGCTTAATTTGTATCCTAAATCGTATCCTAAAACATCTATGATTAAGGAATCTTTGTTGAGTGTTCCTGAAAAACTTTGAGAACCATTGCGAAAGAAACTTATGTTTTCGAGTTTAGCGTTTCTTATTAAAAAAACTGGCTCCTGATTACCATACCCAAAAGGTTCTAACCTGTTTATATCTTCAAACATCGTTTCCCATATTCCTTCTATTTCCATATCCACATCAATTTGAGAGGTTAATCTTTTATCACCGTATAACTCTTTGTAAGCGGCGTTAATCTCCTTTCTTAAAGTTTCTATATTTTTAGAAAGAAGGGAAAAACCTGCGGCAAACTTATGACCACCGAACTCTTCAAAAATACCTCTTTCACTGACTTTGAGAAGAAGCTCCATTAAATCTATGCCCTGAGGACTTCTTCCTGATCCTTTACCCATTTCCTGATTTTTTGATATCATCAAAACGGGTTTATTAAATTGATTTGACAATTTGGAAGCCACTATTCCAAGAACTCCCATATGCCAGTCTTCACCACTTAACACCAACACAGGATCCTTCTTATATTCCGGGTACAAATCTAACAAACTTAAAGAGTATAAATAGATTTCCTTTTCGGTACTTTGCCTTTTTGAATTTAGCCGGAGTAATTCTGAAACCGCTTTTTTTAATTTTTCTTCATCTTTCTCGGTCAACAATTTAAACGCCGCGTGTGCGTCTGACATCCTTCCCGCAGCGTTTATCTTCGGAGCAATCTTAAAAGTGATGGCGCGTGAATTTATCTCAGAATCAACTATCTTCAATTCATCGAGTAAATATTTTAAACCTTTCGTTGGATTGGTTTTTAATTTGTTCAATCCTATCTTAACCAAATATCTGTTTTCTGAGGTTATCGAGACTATATCAGCAATAGTACCCATTGCCACAAGGTCTATATATTCAAAAGGATCTAAAGAATTATCGTAACTTTTGTAGAGAGCTTGTAGCAATTTAAAAGTTACACCAACCCCTGCTAGATCTTTGAAAGGATATTCATCGTCTTCTCTTTTTGGGTTCAATATCGCATCTGCATTTGGAAGATTTTCTTGAGGTAAATGATGATCGGTAACTATAACTTTCATTCCAAGACTTTTTGCATAGTCAATTTCTTGTATGGATGTTGTACCACAATCAACAGTAATAATATTATTATAATTTTTGCCTTTTAACTCTGCTATAGCCTTAACGTTTAGACTATAACCTTCTTCTATTCTAGATGGAATGTAAGAAGTTACATCATAACCCAATTTTTTTAAACCAAGATACAAAACCGAAGTCGCAGTCACCCCATCAACATCGTAATCGCCGAAGATCGCCACTTTTCCCTTTTTTTCTTTGATTTGTTTGAGAATTTCTACGGCTTTTGACATATCTTTCATCAAATAAGGATCAAAACTCTCCAAATCCAAATGATTTAAAAACCTATCTCCTTCTTCTGGTGTTTCAATATTCCGAGACACTAAAAGTTTCGCCAAAAAATCGGAAATTCCCAAAGCTTTAGATAAGGTTTTTGCAACTTTTTCTTTTTCTTGATAACAAGGACGCTTTGGGTCCCAAAAAACCTTCCATTTACTTTCCATATTAAATTTCTCCCTTCTCTTATTTTTTTCTTTATAAATATTATACATTATTAGTACTAAAATATTAAAGAAAGATTTGTAAAGATTCAAAAAAGCTAAATTGTTGTATAATATTGAAGACTGGGTCAATCCAATTAGAAGAGGTGCAATTTGTGTGAAAAATATATTATTGATAATCTTTCTTTCTACTCTATCTATTTTTTCATGGGCTTTAACCCTTGAAGAAATAGAAAATCTTTCAAAAAGCCCTGCAACTCTGGAATTGTCATGGGAATATTTTTTAGAGTACATTATAGAAAATCCCAGTGATGTTAGAATTACTGATACAGGTTCATTAATATCAGCTAAGATCTCTTTGTTTAATAAATATAGAAATTATAATTTTGCTAACTTTATTATTTCTGAAGATCTAAAAAATTTTTGTATTAACTTGGGAGTATTAGGCATCAATTTTTCCATTCCAGAGGAAGATACCAATAAAATTCTGTTCATCTTTCCTGAAATTGTCCCTATTTTGAATAACATATTTAACACAGGGAATTTTGAAGAATCTTATTATAAATATTTGTATAAATTAGAAGGATTGAAAGAACATTTGCAAGTAAATTCCTATGAAACATTTATCAAAACAACTATAATTAATTCTCTTTCTTCCCCAATTTATTTCGATGAAGATGTTGAAAAGTTTATTGAAGTTTTTGTACCAGCTAATAATTATATCTTGTTTGAAAAGTTTATTTCTGAATCCAAATATCTAGTCGATGAAGATAAGTACCTAGGAGCATATAAATTACTGACATTTTTAAACAAACACAATTCAATAAATGAATCTGTAGTAGCATATTCTCAACTTAAAAATTATTTTGATCTAAAACAGAGGTTAACTTTATTGAACGATCAGGTTTTCTTTGTCGAGAAACAGGAACTCTCTTCTTTTATATCTGAAGTATACAAAGTTGGAGAGGATTTAAAGGCACTTACTATAGAAAAAAAATTACTTTACAACATATTTTTACCATTATTAAAAGCTTTAAATTCTAAATTAGAAAATATACAAGAAAAAGTACCGGTCGCTGATGAAAACTTTGAAAACTTATCATTCTCTTTCAATGAACAAATAAATGCCGAGATTTTGAAACTGCAAATGCATATTACGAGAATAGAAAACTTGCCAATTGTGGTAGAAAGTGACAAAGCAACTTTGGTAGAACAACCAACAGACTCACAAGAAGCATCAGCAAGAAGAATCTTTGTCTATTTTCTGCTTTCTATTTTAGGTGCTCTTTTTATAATTTTCTTATATTTTGAATTGTACCCCTCGTATTCAAAAATCAACTTTTTATGTACACTGAAATTAGGTAGGTTTGCTGCTCACTTAGCAGAAAAACTCATTTTAAAAAATCCAGAAGATTATAAGGCTTTTCTAATTTTGGCAAAATCATATGAAGTTGCAGGAAAGTATAACGCATCAATCAACGCTTATAAGACCGCCTTAAAATTAAAAGACAAAACAAAAGAAGGTGAATAACTTGAATTTTTTAATAATTTCAACTACTCTAAAAAATATATTCGTTGTATTAAAAGATGAAAAGAATAATATTTATACAAGGACTTTGACTGAGAATAAATCCGGTAATTACCTCGCTAACGCGATCAAAGAAGTAGTAGAAGAATCAAAAACAAATATAAAAAACATAGATGAATTTGGCATAGATATAGGGCCCGGATCGTTCACCGGGATAAGAGTAGCTATTTCTACTTTACAAGGGCTTTTAATAGATAACCCAGAAAAAGAAGTTTATACCTTTTTCTCTTCTGATGTTTTATACCGTTCCGCCGTGAATAACAACCCCGATCTTAAGAAAAATAAGTTGGCTGTCTTGAAAAGAGCCCGAGAAAATGCCGCATATGCATCTATATACGAAAATGGGAAAAGAATCTTTGGCCCACAAATGGTCTTTGAAGAGTTTTTAAGAGATTCTTTGAACAATTGTATTTTAATAAATGAAGAAGCAGAATATTTTAAAAACAAATACAAACTGGAAAATGAAGTATTTTATTCGAACATTGATGAAAAATCTCTAATTGAAGAAGTTATCAAAGGAAAGAGAGTAAAAGTAAAAAACTTGAAACCTCTTTATCTTCAAAAACCTTTAGCTGTTGAAAATTTAGAAAAGGAAAAAACAAAATAGGGCAAGGATAAATATCTACTTGCCTATTTTGTTTTAAAATTTTTATCTAAAATAATATGCAACGAGAAACCTACAAAGTAACTCAAACTGTAAAGTATGTTTATAGGGGTTCTATATTTTAAATTAAGTAAGTAAATGAGGAGAGAGAGTATAGCACCCGTTAAAAATGAATGCCACAATCCCCTATGTTTGGATAGTTTGTTAAAAATTATTCCTAAAAGTAATCCAACTAAAGTACCTATAACTATCAAAATAAAATTCGAAAGGTTATAAGAAAAAGGTAGATACTCTTTATACAAGAAATCATATTCAAAGAGATAGTATACACTTCCAAAAATTAAAAACAGCCTCATTAATCTGTTTATAAAAGAGTTTTGGTGGTCAATGTCGGGGAAATCACTCCCGACAACAAAGAGAAAATAGGAAATCACAATCTCAGTGGAAACATAATAAACCTCGTAAAACAAATGGCTATAAACAAAATTGAACAATAAAAAAAATACAGGAAACCCAAAAATACCGCTTAATATGTGAGTTTTAAAATTAGGCATTGTTTATATCTCTTATCTGCTCCTTTTCATCAAATGCTAACACTTCTATAGGAAGTCTTTTTGTCCAAACTTCTATAATCCCGCCATTTTTAATATCTTTATAAAAAAGGACTTTTGGATCAAAAAAACTAATCGTTTTAGAAAGTGTTTTAAAAATGGGCCTGTTGTATTTTTTCAGTTGATTTAATGTTTTGGTGGGTAACCTATCTACTATTAAAGAATTGGCTCCTCCTTCAAACAAAAAATCAAAATAATCAGATATTTCTGTGATATTGATGTTTTTTATTTCACCGTGCGCCAAATTAAAAGTTCCGCAAGTGACAAATTCTCCGACAAATTTATATAAAGGCACCTCTTCCAATTGATAGTACTTTTCAAGTATTTTTAAAGCCTCAGGGGTAACAAATATAATTTTTCCTGTATACAGAACATTGTCACCATTTTTTAACTTTTTCAACGTTTCTAAAGAAACAGGATAATTTATGTTAAGCAAAACACATTAGCCTCCTTACTGTTTTCCTACCTTTGATTGTAATCAGTTGAGAACACATAAGTTTTCAAGTATCAGATTTGTGCGTATTTACTAACTATTTCATATGTTAATGTTTTAAGAGAAATAACAAAATCCACATTCTCAATAACAACACGATCATCGGAATTCAAAGTCACTGGAGCAAAATTCAATATCCCTTTTACACCAGCTTCTATCAATATATTCGCAACCTCTTGAGCCACACTTGAAGGAACAGTTAATATAGCTATTTCAAAACCAAGATCATTGTTTTTATTTTTTAACTCTTTAATATGTTTTATTGGAACACCGGGTAACAAAATAGAATTAATTTTTCTTTTATCTACATCGTACGCTGCAACTATTTTAAACTTGTATTTTTCTAATTCAGGATAATGAGAAATAGCTCTGCCAAGATTTCCCACCCCTATAATTGCAACGTTCCAAATTCTTTCTGTTCCTAAAATCTTTTGAATCTTTAAACACAGATTTTCAACATCGTATCCTACGCCTCTTTTCCCAAACTCTCCAAAATAAGATAAATCTTTTCTAACCTGAGAAGCCTTTATATTAAGAGCCTCAGCAATCTCATGAGAAGAGGTTTTTGGCGTCCCTTCCTCTCGTAACTCTTTTAAAAGTCTGTGGTACATTGCTAGCCTTTTTATTGTGGGTTTAGGCACTTTGGGTGATTTCATATTTATGAAAAAGTTCTCACCAACGTGTTAGCAATTGTTTATTTACAATGTGGTGAAAAACTTTTTTTCACCTCCTATTTGTTATTTCTTATTTGACCACTATGTTTATAATTTTTCTTGGAACATAAATAATCTTTTGTATCTTTTTACCAGAGATATATTTTTGAACTTTATCATTTTCTAAGGCATAACTTTTTACTTCATCTTCGTTGAAATTAACATCAACCGTTATCTGAGCTCTCAATTTCCCATTTATTTGTACCGCTAAAGTAATTTCTTCTGCTTTTAAAGCATCTTTATCGATCTTTGGCCAACTTGCTTTAAATATAAAATCATCTTTTCCTAAATTCTTCCATAATTCTTCGCTTATGTGGGGTGCAATAGGAGATAACATCAATACAAAATCTTCAGAAAATTCTTTTAGTAAGTTGAGGTTCCAATCTTTTTCGTCCATGTTATTTAGATATGAGTTTAATTCATTCAAAAGTTCCATAAGAGAACTTACTGCAGTGTTAAATTGAAAATTGCCTTCTATATCGCTCGTTATTTTCTCAATAGTTTGATGCAACTTTCTTCTTAAATCTTTTTCAGATTTATTTTTCAAAAGATAATTTGGCTTATTTTCAAGATGACTTATCTTATCCTGTATTTTCATGTACGTATTCCAAACCCTATTTAAGAATCTGTATGCTCCTTCTATGCCTGAATCATTCCATTCAGCATCCCTTTCGGGAGGAGCCATAAAAAGAATGTAAGTTCTTAGGGCATCGCTACCATATTTTTCGATCATTTCTTCAGGAGACACAACGTTACCTTTTGATTTAGACATCTTAGCCCCGTTCCTGTATATCATACCTTGAGTGAAAAGATTTTTGAAGGGCTCATCAAAGCTAATATAACCAAGATCTTTCAATACTTTGGTTATGAACCTTGAATAAAGTAAGTGTAATATTGCATGTTCGACTCCGCCTATATACTGATCTACAGGTAACCAATTATCTACATCTTCTTTATTGAAAGGTTTGTCTTCCAGCTTTGGATTCACATATCTCAAATAATACCATGAGCTATCCACAAAGGTATCCATTGTATCAACTTCTCTTTTAGCTTTTCCACCACATTTTGGACATGTTGTTTCTTTAAAATCCGGATGATCGATCAAAGGACTTTTGCCAGTTGGTTCAAATTCAACATCCCTAGGAAGTTTTACTGGCAAATCCTTTTCAGGCACAGGAACAACCCCACATTTTTCACAATATACAATGGGAATCGGAGCTCCCCAATACCTTTGCCTTGATATAAGCCAATCTCTCAATTTGTACTGGGTGACAACTTTTCCGATATTATTATCTTCTAACCACTGAGAGATTTTCTTAATTGCTGTTTGGTTGCTTAAACCTGTAAATTCTCCAGAATTTACCAAAATTCCTTCACCAACGTAGGCTTTTTCTAGCTTTTCTTCAGTTAACGTGTTATCTTCAGGTGTAATAACAATTCTTATGGGAAGATCGTATTTTTTCGCAAATTCAAAGTCTCTTTGATCATGTGCAGGAACAGCCATAATTGCACCAGTACCGTATTCATACAAGATATAATTCGCTACGTAAACAGGGATCTTTTCTCCATTCACAGGATTTATCGCGTAACTTCCAGTGAAAACTCCTTCCTTTTCAGCTCCTTCAGCGGTTCTTTTAAACCTATCTTGCAAGCTCATTTTTTGCAAAAATCGATTGACTTTTTCACTATTTTCTGGAGTTGTCAATTCTTCCACAAGTGGTGATTCAGGAGCTAATGCCATAAAGGTAACTCCCCACAAGGTATCCGGTCTGGTAGTAAAAACTCTCAAGCTTCCTTTGCCATTATCAAGCTTAAATTCTACTTCGGCTCCCACACTTTTACCTATCCAATTTTTCTGCATTGTTTTGACATTCTCAGGCCATCCACTCAATTTTTCCAAATCATTTAGCAGCTTTTCAGCGTAGTCAGTTATCTTGAAATACCATTGCTCTAACTGTTTAATTTCCACAACGGTCCCACATCTTTCACATTTTCCGTTAACAACTTGTTCATTCGCAAGAACCGTTTTGCAGTTTGGACACCAATTAACAGGTGCTTTTTTCTTGTAGGCTAACCCATTTTTATACAATTGTAAAAAAATCCATTGTGTCCATTTGTAGTAATCTTCCTTACACGTTATAACTTCTCTGTCCCAATTATAACTAATACCTAACTTTTTAATTTGATTTCTGATGATATCGATGTTTTGCATGGTCCAATCTTCAGGATGAATGTTCCCTTTCTCTATCGCAGCATTTTCTGCAGGAAGCCCAAACGCATCAAAACCAAAGGGATGCAAGACGCTATACCCTCTCATTCTCTTGTATCGAGCTATAACGTCACCAATAACATAGTTTTTTACATGACCAACATGGAGGGTCCCTGACGGATAAGGAAACATTACCAAATCATAATATTTTTTTGGGTATTCATCATTCGACACTTTAAAAGCATCTTTTTCTTGCCAGTTTCTTTGCCATTTTTTCTCTATCTCTTGTGGGTTGTAAGTTTTTTCCATCTATAGTCATTCCTCCATTATTATAAGTATTCTTTTGTTAATTATACCACAATTGACTATTTTCCTGTAACCGTTGGAATATAGAGATTTAAATCTTTCATTATGCTCGAAATTTCTTCATCAGGATGTTTAATAAGTCTGTACTGACCAGGTTCTTTTATTAGAAAAAAGGTATTTTCAGGGACTCCACTCTTAAATGAAGCGTTAAAAGGAAGTGTGTAGGTATATTGAGTTTCTATGGAAGGCTCTTTAAAAAAATAAAATTTGTATGGATTCAAGCCTGGCTTTAAATTTCCTTGGAAGATGTATCTACCTTCTGGATTTCTAAACGCCACCCATACATCGGAGGAACCTATAATATATATCTGAATGTAGCCAGCGTCTGATGGTTCGTCTAAATTAGTGATAATTTTATCCAGGTCGTTTAGGTTTTTTTCTAAAAAATTGTTTGAAACTATGAATTTTTCAACCACACCATCTGGCTCAAAATATTTATTGAGGTTTGAGATCTCTTTTTCTTGAGCCTCCAATTTTTCGTTCACCGTTGAATTTAATCGATTGAATTGACTTTGAAGATCTTTCCTAAGTTCTATTACCCTAATCTCTGTGACAATGGATAAAACTATTGCTATTAAACTTACAACAAAGATAGTTATCTTAAATCTCATACTTCCCTCCAAACATCTCCACTATATTATTGTATTCGTCTATATTTCTTGAGAGAACTTTTTTTATCTTTTGGATGGTATTATCTACTTTTTTTGTATTTACATTCATTTTATCACCTATTTCTTGATATGAGTATCCATCTATCCATAATTCAACAATTTCCCTTTCGTTGCATTCGAGCTGTTCAAGACTTTTTGATAAAAAATATTCCTTGAGAAAATCCTTCTTTTCAGTATCAACGCTTTCTATATAATAATCGGCGTTTTCTGTAAATTCGTCTTCTGTGTTTTCCATACTTACAGCTTCTGTTAAAACTTTATGCTTATTTCTGTTTAAGTAGGTAACAAAAGATTTAATCTCCGAAGAAATATTCATAAAGGCAAAACTTGAAAATTTAGCGTTTGCATCTTTTCTGAAATTATATACCGCTTGAATTAAACCCACCAAACCTATTTGTAAAAAGTCTTCGAATTCCAGCCATGTACCATAATACTTCCCAACGATAGATTTTACCATAGGTTCAAATTTCTCAAGAATTATGCCTAGGGCTTGGTTGTCCCCTATTTGTGCAAGTTCTATAAGTTTATCCAGATTCATTCCCCTTAGCCTATAGATATGCCTACTCATATTGCTCCTCACAGTTACTAGATATTTACTGACTTTAAACGATCTGAAAGATTTATAGTTTGAGTTCCTTTGCTTAGTACACTATAAAATTCAACTCTATTGATTCTTTTCTATTATACTACATTCAGCAAAATACTTTCAAAAAAGGGCGCTAAGCGCCCTTTTTTGTAATTTTTTAAACATTTGTTTTTAAAACCCTATTGCAAAACTTGATTTGAACGTAAACCCGTTCAAATCGAAAATTTTTTCAAGATCCTTTGCCGTAAGGGATAATTCTGTTCTACTTTCAATAATTCTGCTATCTATCCCAAAACCTAAAAATGTGTTCCAATAATCATGATAATTTTCAATACCAACTGTCAAGGGTATAAAATTAAAAAGAGAAGTTCTGGCTTGTACACCCCAGTCGATCTTTTGATTATCTACATAGAACTCCCCGTATGGAATAATATCAAGAAAGACTACAGGTATCCTAAAAAATCCGGTAACACTCATTGGATAAGCATATGTTTCATTTACAGATTCAACTTCCATGGGTGTTGAACTACTGGAATCTTCACCAAAAATACTAATCGTTTCTTGATAAGGAATCTTGTAAGAAACCTTTGCAGGTTTAACCGTTATGTTTTTTACCGCGATTCCCACAACAGGATTTTTAATCTCACCAAAGGTTACACCTGCATCTATGGAATGTCCTGCATCGGTTAAAAATTTATCTGTTACGGAGTTAATGGATATATTTTCAAGCTCATCACTGTCAAAAGGAGAATACAAGTCAACGTTCATGTTCAACTGGGCCGTTGTTGTTCCTTCTTCTATATCCTCAGAAGATTCGTATTCAATATTTGATTCCTCGGTGTAGACTATGGGCAAGAACAAGTTGTAAACCAATCCTACCGACATACCATCGAAATTATATGAAGCGTACGCCCCTGCTTTAAAAGATGAATCTAAGTTAAACACCATCGTCCCTTCTTCTAGGGATGTACTTGTTTCGTCACTGTTGACAATAAACTCTATCAAATTGTTTGGTACGCTTAAATCACTTTTTAAATCACCATTGAGTACAATCCCAAGTCCCAGATTAAAGATGTTTACTACAAAGTGTCCTTCAACGTTATCTTTTGTTATAAAAAATAAATCATCTCCTCCTAAAGAATTATACATTTCGTCGACATCAAGCGTGAAATTCTTAGCAGTCAACATGGGTAAAAGATCTGCTACTTTGTAAACATTTTGATAAATCATAATATCGGGAGAAAGCTCAATTTCAAAATAATTTCTTTTGCCTATTGATTCCAACAAAACAGGATTCAAATTACTATCAAAAGATCTCAATCCTTCTGAAAAAATGATCAAAGAAAACGAAGAAACTAACAGCATTACGATAAATACTTTTTTCATAGTCATCTCCTCCTTATTGTGTGTTTATACTACCTTTAGAAACTATGAAACTTGCTTTAACCCATCTTCGCCCCGATCCCAATCCACAAAGTGTTTATATTTTTTAAAAACCTAAAAATCTCTAATTTATTTAAAACATCAGATTATACCATATTTTCTCAAATTAGATTCTTTTTAAAACTTTTAAAATTGAATTGATAATACATCCCTTTCATTCCAAATAACAAGAAAATGCAAAATAATTTAATTTTTTCGAATACGAGCCTTAATAATAATTAGCTATAATAAAAATACCCATCCCCCCGAAACATCATGATTGATATTTCGGCCCATCCAATGAGGACGCGTTAGCGTCCTCATTGTTCTATTCCCCCCATTTATTTGTTGCCTATGAAAAGTTCGATAAAAGTCTATTTCTTACCTCTTCTCTACCACCCAAGTATTTTATATCCCCAGGCTCAGGGACTTCTTCAATACTCCATGGACCGAATTTGATTCTTTTCAATTCTATAACTTTATAACCTAAAGCCTTTATCATGAGTTTTATCTGTCTCTTTTTACCTTCGTTTAAACTGATTTGTAAAAGTGATAGATCTTTTTCTTTTTTCAAAACTTTCACCTTGGATTTCATCGTTTTATATCCGGTTTCAAGCGTGATACCTTCTTCTAAAGTCTGCAATTCCTTTTTTGAAGGCGTACCTTTTACCAATACTTCATAAACTTTAGTGACCTTATTTTCAGGCCTTAACAAATAATTGGTTAAATCACCATCGTTTGTCAGAAGCAAAAGGCCGCTTGAATCGTAGTCAAGCCTGCCTACATAAAAAACTCTTTCATCAATCTTTCCTTTTAGCAAATCATTTATTGTCTTTCTACCGTACTGGTCTTTGAAAGTACACAAGACTCCTTTGGGTTTGTTTAAAAGGTAATAAACCTTGTTTTCAGCTTTCTTTTGTAGCTCGGAAAGATAATATTTTTTATTGTTAAATTCTATGAAATCATTTTCTTTTAATTCATGCCACGGTTCTTTAACCAATTTACCGTTGACTTTCACGCCTTTAGTTAATATGTGCTCCGAGGAATGTCTTCTACTCAGAGATATTATTTGAAGAGCCTTTTGTAACTTCATTCTTTTTCATTTCCTCCAATTTTTTCAACGTTTTATCTGGTAAGAATTCGTAAAATTTTTCGGTAAGATGGTAGTACGTATGGTTTTTCTTTTTGCTTTTTTTCACCAGATCGTATTCCATTAATTTCTTTAGTTGATAGTAACTATTTTTGCCTCTGATCTTTTCTATCTCGACAACCCTACTATCTCCATTCATAAATAGTATCGCTAATACTTCGAATTGAGTTTGTGTTAATTCAAATTTTCGAGGATTTGGAAAGATCATAGATTTTATTTCTGGCTTTATTTCAAATCTGTATTTGTTCCCGTTTCTTATCAATTCGACCCCGTGTTGGTCACCGATATAATGTAATTCTATTTCTTCTATGTAATGCCTCAATTCTTCTTCTTTTATCTTTAAACGTTTGGAGATTTCTTTGAAAGATATACCGTTGGGCTTTGAGAATATTAATGCCTCTATCATTCGAATTTCTACATCTATTTTGTCTTTAGCCATTCAAATCACTTCCAACATTTTGTGAGCTAAGTTTAATAAAGAGACCTTTTTCATATTTGAAAAAACCACGGTTTACCAAAATTAGGGAAGCTAAAAACATTACTAAAAAATTCATCTTTTTATGTTGGGCATATTCGTAAAGATCTAGAATATTAAATTCATCTTTTTTTTCGAGCATTTCTATTGCATCTTCTATACGATAACTATCTCTGATAATCTCTAGCTTTTTTTGTTTGGTGATGTAATCATCGAAGAACTTTACCAGCTGATTTTCAACAATCTCTTTTTCTATTGATGGCTTATTCTTAATTCCAACAGGCTTTTTCTTATCTTCACCAAAATCCTTTTTTATAACCTCTTGAGCTTTTTTGATAACGTCATAATTTTCAATAGTTTCGTATATGACCTCTCTATGTTTTCTAAATTCTTTATCTTTATTGGAATTAGGAAGTAGCTCTTTTGATTTCAAAAATGTCAAATAAGCCGCCAATTCTAAAAATTCTCCTATGGAGTTTAAGTCGTCAAAATTATCGTTGACGTAATCTACGAATATATCTGAGATGTAACTGACAGATACTTTCCTAACAGGAATCTTTTTCTCTTTTATTAATTCAACAAGTTTAAAAAAAGGACCAGAAAATATGTCTAATTTTATATCAACATAGTTAAAGTTAATTATGAGATCCTCCTTACCACCTTAAATGTAAAGCCTCTCTAACCTCTTGCATAGTTTGGCTGGCAACCTTTCTTGCCTTTTCGTTCCCATCTTCCGCTATTTCTATTGCATCTTCCACAGAAGTAGAAGCTAATTTATCCCAAACTGGTTCAAGTCTTTCTTTCATGTTTTTGATCAACAACTTTTTACAGTCAACACACCCGATCCCAGCTGTGGTGCAACCATTCCATACCCAATCTTTTTCATCTTGGGATTTAGTGAATGCCTTATGGTAATCCCAGACGGGGCATTTTTCAGGATTTCCAGGATCTGTTCTTCTTATCCTTGCTGGATCGGTCATCATGGGTAGAATTTTCTCTTTCAACTCTTTCTCGTTAGTTTCTATGTTTATAACGTTCCCATAGCTCTTAGACATCTTCCTTCCATCTGTGCCGGGTAGTTTCGGCACTTTGGAAATGATCGGTTGTGGTTCAGGAAATATTTCTTTGTACTTCAAATTAAACTTTCTTGCGATTTCTCGCGTAAATTCTAAATGGTAGATTTGATCTTCCCCAACCGGTACTCTATCCCCTTTATATATCAAAATATCTGCAGCTTGTAAAACAGGATACCCTAAAAATCCTAAGTTAGTTAAATCCTTAGTGGATATGTTACTTATTTGTTCTTTATAGGTTGGTATTCTTTCTAGTCGTGAAACAGAGGCTATCATACTAAAAATTAAATAAAGTTCCGCGTGTTCTTTTATGGCTGATTGAACAAATAAAACGCTTTTCTTAGGATCCAACCCTACCGCTACATAATGCCTGATTATATCAAATGTAGAAGGTTGTATTATCTCAGGTGTGTCATAATGAGAGGTCAAAGCATGCCAATCGGCAACGAAGAAAAAATTTTTGTCTGATTTATTTTGAATCTCTACCCAATTTTCTAAAGTTACAAAGTTTCCTATGTGTAATTTACCAGTAGCTCTCATTCCACTTAGAACGGTCATTTCTTACCTCCGTTTATCAAAAAATTTTGCTGTTCTTAATTATTATAGCATAGATTTGCTGTTAAGCGCTTTAAAATTATATAAAGGAGTTATTCTTTTTATAATTTCTAGGGTATGCTGTATGTTTTCTTCTATTTCCTTTAGGATACCTCAACCTTATAGAAGAACAAATTAAATGAATCAATAGTATGACCAAATTAGTCGTTAAAGTTTTCTTAAGATAAGTCGATAATGAATTAGGTAGGAAAGAATACAAAGGAAGTGAAAACGATGGATAGTAATCCTTATGTTGGTGCTTTTCAATTAACTGGCGCCGTTTCGGGAATGGACACACAAGCAATGGTCCAAAAATTAATGGAAGTAGAGCAACAACCTTTAAATAGAGCTCAAGAAAAATTTGATACTCTTACCTACAAACAAAAACTTTGGATGGAAGTAGACAATAAGTTGGAGGATTTTTATGATTATCTGATCACTTTCAAATTGAAGAGTAATTTGATCCCAAAAAGTGCCACCTCTTCTGACGAAAGTGTATTAACTGCTACAGCTCCTGCAGATGCTGATAATTCAACTTTTTACTTGAAAGTTAATTCTTTGGCTTCTCCTACCGTTCTTTTGGGTCAGAACATTGATTCAACGATTACAAAAAGTTCAACGATAGGAGAGGTTACAGGTGCAACAGGTGATTCAACTTTCACAATCACAAAAGGAAGTGATTCAGATACTATAACCGTTTCAGACAGTGAAACAATTCAAAACCTTATAGACAAAATAAACGCTTCAACGTTGGGAGTAGAAGCAAAATTTGATGATGCGAACGGTAAATTTTTCATTGTCAACAAAGAAAATGGGGATGTTGATATCAGTGCCTCCGGTGTGAATCCTAATGGTACAGAACTAATTAAAAATCTTAAGTTAAATGGGACACCCGACTCGGGCGATGATAATACCGTTATGATCTCGGGAAGTTTTGGAGAAGTTGAATTGTCTTTTGATGGAAATACA
The DNA here is from genome assembly GCF_002924615.1 of Petrotoga halophila DSM 16923. Classification (NCBI taxonomy): domain Bacteria; kingdom Thermotogati; phylum Thermotogota; class Thermotogae; order Petrotogales; family Petrotogaceae; genus Petrotoga; species Petrotoga halophila. The sequence goes on from NZ_JALY01000056.1 coordinate 21,579, forward strand.
ACTATCACCACTTATGACGGCCTAACAGAAAACACTTTGAACGTTTTCGGTACAACAATCGATTTAAAATCAACCTCTAGTAGCTACGTAAAAGTTTCTATTGAACAAGATATAGATAAGAGTGTTGAAAATATAAAAGAATTTGTCGATAAGTACAACGAAACGATTACTTATGTGTACGATTTATTGCATGAAGATCAAGTTACCGATAAGCCTACAGAAGAGATGACAGAAGAAGACTATATGAAAGGGATGCTAAAAGGAGATAATAACCTAGAGAAAATATTTTATAATTTAAGAAATATGGTTTACTCACCTGTAGATGTAGAACAATCTGGTTCCCAATATAATACTCTTTTTGATATTGGAATAACCTCAGGAGATTTAGGTGCTGGTTATGAAAATACAATGAAAGGCTTATTGAGCGTGGATGAAGATAAACTTAGAGAGGCTTTGAAAACTAATTCCGAAGATGTTTGGAAGTTGTTCGCAACAAACGATACAACTAATAAAGAATATGGATATGCTCAATCCGTGCAGAATTATCTGTATGAAGTAACTAAGTTCAATGGCTATATAGATCAAATTGCCGGAACAAACGGCACCATAGGTAACGAGATGCGACGGCTAGCGGATGAAATGACCAACCTATTAGATAGACTTCAAAGAAAAGAAGCACAATATTATGCACAGTTCTCAGCTATGGAGCAAGCTATCCAACAATTGAACGCACAAGGAATGTACATACAAAATGCTTTTTCTAACAAATAGATAAAACAATAACCGGTACTGTTCTTAAAAACAGTACCGGTTATTTTATTTAATCTATTTTTATCTCTTTACCCAACAGATTTTTCTTGTGTAGCTTCAGCTTCTTTTTCAGGTTGAACAACTTCGTAATTTTGATCGGCGTACAACTTCAAACCCGTTCCTGCTGGGATAGGTTGGCCTACTATGACGTTTTCTTTTAATCCTTTCAACCTATCTACTTTACCTTCTATAGCTGCCTCTGTTAGTATTTGTACAGTTTGCTGGAATGAAGCGGCTGAAAGCCATCCTTCCCTTTCTAAAGAAGCCTTTGTGATTCTTAACAACCTACGTTCGAATTTTATCGTATCTTTAGGATTTATAAGATATTTTTTGGATGTACCTACTAGATGAGTTTTCCCATCTTCAGTTGTGATCTCTTTATATTCTTCGTAGACTTCAATCTCTTTAATGTTTGTTTCGATAATTTGATTTAAAATTTCTTGGGTGATCTCTGTTCCTTGTTCAAAGATCTTATCTTCTTCCTCTTCTTCATCCTCGGCAGGAATTATAACCCTCTTTGCCAACTTTTTACCAACAACTAATTCTCTGTTTTCTGTTATATAGGAGTTTTCTTCCAATATTTCCTCGTTAATTTTCTGCACTTTACCATAACTTACTAAATCTCCCGGCATGAAATCTGTATCGCCACCGTCTATAATCTCTACTTTGTTGATCATCTGTCTAATTATTATTTCAAAGTGTTTATCATGAATGTCCACACCTTGTTCAGCATATATTTTCTTTATTTCACTCAGCAAATAATTTGCCAAAGCGCTTACTCCTAATTCCTTAAGTATTTTTCTAGGTTTTATATTTCCCGTTGTTAACCTTTGACCCGGTAATACTTTATCTCCTTCTTCTACAACCGCTTTTGTCCTATAGTCAGCTTCATAACTTTCCAATTCACCATCTGAATTTTCTATTATTATTTTTAATCTTCTTCCTCTTTTATTTTCAGTATCTCGCTCGATAGCTCTTACTATACCTTTTATCTTCGAGAACTCCCCTTCAGGCCCTTTTGTCTTTTTTCTTGCTTCAAACAATTCTTCGGCTCTGGGTAGACCTTGGGTTATATCCGAAGTGGTAGCTATACCTCCCGTATGGAAGGTCCTCATGGTTAATTGCGTTCCTGGTTCACCTATAGATTGTGCAGCAATTATTCCTACAGCTTCTCCTATGTTGACTAATTTATAGTTCGAAAGGTCCATTCCATAACATTTTGCACAAAGACCATTTTCAGACTCACAAGTAAGAGGTGATCTAATGAAAATAGATGGTCTAACAGTAACAGTTTTTATTCCGTGTTTTTCGAGGACTTTGGAAACCTTTAAGTCTATTCTTTCTTGATATTTAAGCAAAGTCACAGTCTTTCCATCAATTTCAACTTTAAGATCTTCTCCGGAGTAAACATAATCTACTGCATTATATTCTTTAACATTCAAAGTTTGTATCCCGTGTAAGAATGCTTCTTCTATGGCTTCTTCTGCGATTTCTTCACCTTTTTTGATTAATACCTTACCTTCTACTTGTACATCTTCTAATGATTCTAAGTATGAATCTTTTGGCATATCTTCAATTTTTATCGTTTTTTCCTTCGATACAGGAATCTCTTTTACATAATTTGCCAAGAATTGTGCATCTTTTTCTTTTAAGATTATTCCTTTTTCATATTTTTTATCTGCTTCGGGATTATAAATTACTTCCTTTGTTTCCGGATCCAAAACATCTTTAGCTAAAACTCTACCAAATAAGAAGTCTGAAAGATTTTCAATTTTTGAATCGTCAGCCCAAAGTTCTCTTGCCTCAATACCTTTGTCTGTTCCACAATCATCTTCTGTGATCGTTATGCTTTGTGCAACGTCTACGAGTCTTCTAGTTAAATAACCTGCTGTTGATGTTCTTAAAGCTGTATCAGCTGATCCTTTTCTTGATCCGTGTGTTGAAGTAAAAAATTCTAATTCTGATAATCCGTTTTTAAAGTTTGAAGTGATAGGAACTTCAATTATTTTACCCGATGGATCAGCCATCAATCCTCTCATACCAGCCAATTGTTTCAATTGATCTATGTTACCCCTGGCACCAGATTCGATCATCATCCAAATTGGATTGAATGTGTATTTTCTATATGTATTCGCTGTTTCTTCTGTAACCTTGGCAGTAGCGTTTTCCCAAATCTTAATGATTTCTTTGTATCTTTCATTATCCGTCAAATAACCTTCTTCATAGAGTGATTCAATTTTGAGAACTTCTTCCTTAGATTCTTCTATTAATTCTTCTCTTTTTGGAGAAACTAATACATCACGTATAGAAATGGTTAATCCGGATAATGTTGAATAATGAAAACCAAAATCTTTAATACTATCTAAAAGATCCGCAGTCCTATCTATTCCATGTTTTTCAAAAGTGTTAAATATCAGCTCTTTTAGATTCTTTTTGTCCATCTTTTGTGCGTAATTTCTTAGGTCTTCAGGCACTTCTTTGTTAAAAATTATTTTTCCGATAGTCGTTTTAAGGATACTACCATCTTTATATCTAAATGCAACTGGTTCATGAAGGGGTAAATTAGACTTTTTCCATATCAATTCCCCATCTTGAAGATATATATCTGAATCCACTATTTTTAAGTATTCGTAAGCGTATGTAGCTTCTAAATCTTCAGAGAATATGTGTCTTACATATCCATTCTCTCCCAATTCAGAAACTTTGGTAGGTACCTTTAGATTTTCGAACTTCTCATCTTCATGCATGGTTAAATAATATGCACCAGCAATTATATCTTTTCCTGGCATAGACAATGGTTTGCCGTTCGCAGGCGAGATAATATTATATCTTGATAACATTAGAAATTTTGATTCTGCTTGGGCTATATTGGAAAGGGGAATATGTATCGCCATTTGATCACCGTCAAAATCAGCGTTAAACGGCGGACAAACCAACGGATGCAACCTTATTGCGTTTCCTTCTATTAGTTTTGGAATGAAAGCTTGAATAGATACCCTGTGCAGAGTAGGTGCCCTATTTAAGAGAACAGGATGCCCTTTTATAACCTCTTCCAAAACTTCCCAAGCCTCAGGCATTTCCTTTTCTATTATAGTTTTTTTGAATTTTCTGGCACTTTTACTTGCCACGTTTGAATCTCTTAACAACTCTGCAAGAACGAAAGGTTTAAATAGCTCTAAGGCCATTTTTTTTGGTAATCCACATTCATGAATCTTAAGATCAGGTCCAACAGCGATTACAGCTCTACCAGAGTAATCAACCCTTTTACCTAAAAGATTCCTTCTAAATCTTCCTTTTTTACCTTTTAATAAATCTGTGAGTGATCTTAATGGTCTTCTATTTCTATCGGTCATTGGTTTACCAACACGACCATTGTAGAAAAGTGAATCCACAGCTTGTTGGAGTATCCTTTTTTCGTTTCTTACGATAATTTCCGGTGCTTCCATTTCTAATAACTTTCTTAAACGGTTGTTTCTATTTATTACCTTTCTATATAAGTCATTTAAATCTGTTGCGGCAAACCTTCCACCTTCAATTTGTATCAAAGGTCTCAGATCGGGTGGTATAACGGGTATGATATTTGAAATTAGCCATTCAGGTTGATTACCAGATTTGATAAAATCCTTAACTAGTTTCAGTCTTCTTAATATTTTTACACTTTTCTGACTTTTTCTATCCAATTTTTCTAATTCGGATTCCAATCGTGCTTTTAATACTTCAAGATCGATCCTTTTCAACAGTTTTTGAATGGCTTCAGCACCATAACCATTTTCGAATTTTTCATATCTATTTATTTGAAATATCTTTTCTGTCCCGTCTTCTTCCTTTGCAACTAAATCTTTTACCCCAAATTCTTGAAGCTCGTTTAATACATCTTGGGTAATCTTTGTACCTTTTTCAAATTTCTTTTCAGAAAATTCGATTTCCGATATCAATTCTTTGTCAATTACTCTTTCTCTTTCTTCTTTAATCTTTGAGTTTAGTATCTTCATTACTTCTTCATAGGCTCTTGCTTCGTCTTCGAGTAAGATATCTCCGGTTTTTTTGCCTATTCTCTTTGCAAATCTTTTATCTATGTCTGTGATAACCACAATTGGTGTATCCCGCTCAATATCTCTTTCGACTTCTATGGAACCAGGATAATATTCTAAGAATAAAGAATATTCCTGCTGAGTAAGATAATCTTCTTCGAACAAAAATCTATCTGCTAAAGGCGTTCCTTTCTCAACTTCTTGTCCATTCTCCACCATTATTGATGAACCTTCAAAGACAGGATATTTTCTTTCAACTCCTGTATCATCTCTGATTATTATCCAATTCAATTCTCTTTCGGTTTGTGTTAATTCAGATTTTATTTCTACCTTCCCACTTATATCGGCTATGGGCATACCCTTAACTGATACTATTTTTACAGCAGGTTCTACCCTTAAATCTAAATATTCAGCGTATATTTCATACTCTCGTTGATACAATATTTCTCCAGGTAAATATCCCAAATTTTCATTTTCAGGGCCAGGAAGCGTTAAATAAGCTCTTTCAATAACTCTTTTTGACCCATAGTAAATGATATTTTCTAAATCTTTCACACCAATGTTTAGTAAGATAGAAAGAATAGATGGAGAAGACTTTAAATACCAAATGTGAGAAATAGGTGTTGCCAATTCTATATGACCTATCTTTCTTCTCCGAGCTTCTTTGGATTCAACCTTTACACCACATCTTTCACATACTGTTCCTTCATACTTTTTCCCCTTATACTTACCACAGGCACATTCATAATCTTTTACAGGACCAAATATTTTTTCGCAGAATAAACCGTCTTTTTCAGGTTTGCCTGTTCTGTGATTTAAAGTTTCGGGTTTTTTAACTTCACCATTTGATGCTTCCAATATACTTTGGGGAGAAGCTATACCTATTTTTATTTTAGCAATCTTTCTTTGAAAGGAAGAAACATTTGCCAATTGAAATCCCTCCTTGAGGGTAAATTTTTATTTTACTCTCCGTCAACGTTGAAACTTAGATTCAATTTATTAATTAGAGTCTATCGACGTCTAATTCGTTTCCATCTTCATCGTAAAGCTTTATATCTAACATTAGTCCTTGTAATTCTTTTGTTAAAACTTTAAAACTTTCAGGAATCCCTGGTTCGGGAAGATTTTCCCCTTTTAATATCGCTTTGTAAACTTCATTTCTACCTTTAATATCATCGGATTTATAGGTTAACATTTCGTTGAGGGTATGAGCAGCTCCATGAGCCTCAAGAGCCCATACCTCCATTTCTCCAAATCTTTGTCCACCAAAATGAGCTTTGCCACCTAATGGTTGTTGATGAATTAAAGAGTATGGACCGGTTGATCTTGCATGAATTTTATCTTTTGCTATATGGGATAATTTCAACATATACATTGAACCTACCGAGACTGGAAAATCAAAAGGCTCACCTGTTCGACCATCTCTAAGAACAATTTTCCCGTTAGGATGATCAGTATCATCACCTAAATATAAATCGTGTTCTTTTCTTACTTTAGATAACTCATCCATGATTTCAGATTCAGTTGCTCCATCAAAAATTGGTGTAGCATAATAGTCGTTTGTTAACATCGAAAGCCATCCTAAGTGAAGTTCCAAAACTTGTCCAATATTCATCCTTGAAGGAACTCCTAAAGGTGAAAGTAACATTTGTAAAGGTGTTCCATCTGGTAGAAATGGCATGTCTTCTTTATTCAAAATGGTCGAAATTACTCCTTTGTTCCCGTGCCTACCTGCTAATTTATCTCCAACTTGTAGTGTCTTTTTTGTTGCTACGAAAACTTTGACGTATTTATTTACACCAATTTCCAAAGAAGGAATATCTTTACGATCGAAAATTTGAACGTCTATGACCCTTCCTTCTATTCCGTGAGGAACCGTTAAAGATGTATCTTTAATGTCTCTACCCTTATCCCCAAACACTGATTTAATGAGCTTTTCTTCGGGAGTGGTATCTGATTCCCCTCTCGGAGTTACTTTTCCTACTAGGATATCTCCAGAAGATACGTAAGAACCAATTTTAACTATTCCCTCTTCATCCAAATTTCTTAAAAGTTCTTTTTTAACATTTGGAATATCTGAAGTTATTTCTTCTGGACCTAACTGAGTATCCATAGCTTTTGTTTCAAAAACTTCTATATGTATCGATGTAAAAGTATCGTTTTCTAACAATTCTTGACTAACCACCATGGCGTCTTCAAAATTGTATCCTTCCCATGGAAGAAATCCAATGAAAACATTACGTCCAAGAGCCAACTCTCCCATGTCCATGGATGGACCATCCGCTATGGGTTCCCCTTTTTCTACAATATCTCCAACGTTAACAATAGGAACCTGGTTTATACACATGTCTTGATTAGATCTAACATATTTTAATAAAGTGTATTCATCTTTTAAGGGCTCACCATTGGCATCTTTTAGGATATTATTCTCCTCATCCAATCTAATAATTACAATCTTTCTTCCATCTACATAATCAACCATACCTTTATGATTTGCCATAATCAAATAACCCGAGTCTCTTGCCGCTAGCCATTCTACTCCTGTACCTACATAAGGAGCTTGGGGCCTAAGAAGAGGAACAGCCTGCCTTTGCATATTTGACCCCATTAAAGCTCTGTTTGCATCATCATGCTCTAAAAATGGAATAAGGGCAGCTGATACAGAGGCGATCTGTTTTGGGGTGACTGATATATATTCAATCTCATCTTTGTGAAATAAACTCACCTTTCCTAAATATCTAGCTTCGACATACTCTTCCATCAAAGACCCATCTTCTCCAATTTCGGCAGAAGCAGGGGCAATTTTATAAAGTTCTTCTTCATCGGCAGTCAAATATACTATATTGTTTAAATCAACTTTTGCATGTTTTACTTTATAATAAGGAGTTTTCAAAAAGCCAAATTCATCAACTTTAGCTAGAATTGCCATAGAAGTAATTAATCCAATATTCGCGCCTTCAGGAGTCTCTATGGGGCACATCCTTCCATAATGAGAATGGTGAACGTCCCTGACCTCAAATTTCGCATGTTCTCTTTTCAAACCTCCAGGACCTATTGCCGATAACCTTCTCTTATGGGTTAGCTCAGCTAAAGGATTAACTTGATCTAAGAATTGTGATAATTGACTAGATGCAAAAAATTGATGAAAAGCAGTCATTATTGCCCTTGAATTTATCAGGGTTTGAGGACTTATTTTGTTAATCGATTGAACGCCTGCAACTTTTTCTGGAGCATGCTGAATCATTTTAGAAAAAGCTCTTTCAAATTCAATTTGCATAAGTTCTCCAACTGATCTCACTCTCTTGTTGCCCAGATGGTCTCTTGTATCAAGCCCTTCAGTATTTTCTTTAACATTCAGTAAATACCTTGCGGATAAGATGATGTCTAACTTATCAACCGCAAAGGTTTTAACTGGATATTTTATTTTATCTTCCATATCTTCAGAAATGTCCTTTTTTTCAACCTCTCGTAGATAATCAATATAAGCCTTTCTCAATTTCACCTGAATTTTCTGTCTTCCAATCTGAGAAAAATCGAATTTTTCAGGATTGAAGTACATATCTTCTATTTCATCTTTAGCCTTTTGAGCTCTAGGAATTTCTGTAGGTTTTAATTTTGAAAAAATTTCTTTGTAAGCTTCCATAGAAGTTAAACTTTCTTCTTTTTCGTATCTTTTTTTCATCTTTTCTAACGTTATTTCTGCAACTAAATGTGCCACTGTTACAGTTTTAATTTCATATTTTTTCAACAATTCCAATACTTCATGAAGCTTCATGCCGTATACTGTTCTTCTTGGGGGATCCATATTATCTAATTCTTTAAACGATAAATCCGACAATACAGTACAATTACTATAATTTGACAGTTCAACTTCATCTTCTAAATCAATTTCTTTTGGAAATAATCGTAATATATCCAAATCATTTTCGTATCCCAATGCCCTTAAAAAAAGAAAAAAATTGAATTTTCTTTTTCTGTCTATTCTAACTTGAAGAACCTCTTTACCTGGATTAGGATTGTAAAGTATCTCCAACCAAGCACCTTTTATCGGTAAAAAGTGTGCTATAAACATTTCTTTAGAAGTATCTGTCTCTTCTTCTTTTATGAAATACACTCCAGGAGATCTAACGAGTTGGTTAACTATTACCCTTTCTGCCCCATTGACAATAAATATACCTCTATCAGTCATATAAGGTATGTTACACAAAAATATATCATCTTTTTCGATCATTTCACCTGTTGCTGAATCCGTTATTCTAACTTTTAAATAAGCTTTACCTGCGTACGTTAAGCCTTTGTCTCTACATTCACTCTCGCTAAAAGAAGGGTCTTCAAACTTTATATCTACAAAATCAATCAAAAACTCTTTGTTTTTCTTGCCACTTGTTTTAACAGGTATCTTTATGGGCATATATCTTTTTATGCTTTCCATAACCTTGTTATTTAAGAAATCCCTAAAAGAATCTTTTTGAATTTTCACTAAATCCTCATATATTTCAAATTTTTCTGGAACTTTCCCAAAAAACTTTCTTTCTCTTTTCCCCACTTCTCGCGTGACCGTATTCATAGGAACCACCTCGGCATTTAGTCAAAATAATATTGGTTAAAAACAAGCAAAAAATCGCATTAGACAAAATGTCCAATGCGAATTCAATTATAACTTTTTTGCATGAAGAAAAGGTTAAAAAAAGGCTTCAACTTAATTTCAAATTCGACTTATTTTAATTCTACTTCGGCTCCTGCTTCTTCAAGCTTTTTCTTAATTTCTTCGGCTTCTTCCTTTGGAACACCTTCTTTTATAACTGCATCTGGAGTTCCAGCTTTTTCTACGAGATCTTTAGCTTCTTTTAATCCTAAATTTGTGATTTCTCTTACTACTTTTATTACACCAATCTTTTTGTCTCCAAAACTTTTTAAGACAACATCAAAATCTGTTTTTTCCTCTTCTTGTTGTGCTGTTGAAGCACCTGCTGCACCAGGTACTGCCGCCATTACGGGAGCTGCTGCAGAAACTCCAAATTCATCCTCGAGCGCTTTTACTAATTCAGCCAGTTCTCCCACGGTCATATTTTTAATTTCGTTGATAAGTTCCTCTTTTGTCATTTTCCTACACCTCCAAACTTATTTTTTCTCCTTAATAGCGTTAAACACATACACTAGTTTTCTTAAATTATCAGTTAAAGCGTTTACCAAACCAGAAATAGGATTATTAAGAGACCTAACAATAGTAGCGTAAAGTTCCTGTTTTGACGGTAGTTTGGCATACTCTTCTGCTTGGACTGCATCAAAAATCTTTCCTTCCAAAATTCCACCTTTAATAAAAGGTTTATTACTATGAGAATCGGAAAATTTCTTTACTACTTTTAACACTTCAATGGGATCTGCTTCTTCAGCGTGTATAACTCCTGTACTACCTTCAAAAAATTTTTCAAAGTCTTCTAATTCCTTACCAGCTAATTTGACAGCTGTTTTTAACAAAGAAGTTCGATAGACGGTGTAAACTACGTCCTTTCCAAAGTTTTTATACAGTTCTATTCTGAAGTCGCTAGTTTCTGCCACTGACATCCCAGTAAAATCAATAAATAAAATAATAGGGGAAGACTCCAAGGAACCAATAAAGTTGTCTATTAAAGACTTTTTGCGTTCTTTAGTTAACAAAAAATAACACCTCCTTAAATAAAAAAAGCCGCAACAGGCAGCGGCTACAAGGAACAATAATTATTCCTTTATCCGCGTACCTCGGTAGGCGAGTTTTCGCCTCTTTAACCTATTAAAGACCTACTTTCTTTGGCACGCAATCTATTGTTACTTTTTAATTAAATTAAAATCCTTTAAGTTAGGCAACTGTTGCTAAAGATAATGTGCTTAAATCGATATTGATACCTGGTCCCATCGTTGCGGCTATCACAGCTTTTCTAATAAATTTTCCCTTAGAGTTTTCTGGTTTCATCCTCATTAACTGCTCAAAAGCGGAAATTAAGTTTTCTTTTAAATCATCTTTGTCGAAAGAAACCTTACCGATAGGAACGTGTATGTTTCCAGTTCTGTCATTTCTAACTTCCACTTTACCAGCTTTAAATTCTTTAACAGCTTGAGCTACGTCATCGGTTACCGTTCCCGCTTTTGGAGAAGGCATAAGACCTCTTGGACCTAATACTTTACCAAGCCTTCCTATCTTTCTCATTATGTCGGGAGTAGCTATTGCTACATCAAAATCAGTCCAACCTTCGTTGTTTATTCTCTCTATTAAATCATCCGAACCAACAAAATCAGCCCCTGCTTGCTTAGCCTGCTCAGCTTTTTCTCCCTCTGCAAAAACTAAAACTCTCACATTTTTACCCGTTCCTTTTGGTAATGAAATTGTACCTCTAACGTTTTGATCTCCCTTTTTAGGATCTATTCCCAAAAGCACATGTAGTTCTACAGTACCATCGAATTTTGTGTAAGAAGTCTTTTTTACTAAATCCAAGGCTTCATCGATATCGTAATTTTTTTGTTTATCAACAAGTTTTATCACTTCTCTATATTTTTTTCCATGTTTTGGCATAAACCTCTCCTCCCTTCTTAATCTTCAATTTCTATTCCCATGCTTCTTGCAGTTCCGGCAATAATATTCGTAGCCGCATCTAAATCCTTAGCATTCAGATCTTTCATCTTCATTTCAGCAATCTCACGAAGCTGTTTCCTCTTAACTTTAGCAACAACTTCCTTGCCTGGTTCCTTGGCGGCGGATTTAAGACCGGCAGCTTTTTTTATTAAAAAAGAAGCGGGAGGAGTTTTTACTATAAACGTGAAGGACCTATCTTCAAAAACAGATATTTCTACTGGTAACAATGTTCCTGCTTGATCCGCAGTTGCAGCGTTGAACTTCTTACAAAATTCCATCAAATTTACACCATATTGCCCCAGTGCCGGTCCAACAGGTGGAGCAGGTGTCGCTTTACCAGCTTCCAATTGTAATTTCACAACTCTCAAAAGCTTTTTTGCCATAAACTTTTAACCTCCTTGTGGTAAATTGGGAAAAATCCCTCCCACATTCTCTTTATTCAATGATCTTTTCAATTTCTCCTAAAGATAATGTTACTGTAGTTTCACGTCCAAACATGGTGACTACAACTTGTACTTCTTGTTTTTCCAGATCATAATCTTTAATTTTACCTGTAAAATATTCAAAAGGACCATTTATGATCTTTACATGTTCTCCTACTTCGAAATCGGTTCTGATCTCTTTAACTTGCCTTTTTTGATAAGCTTCCTCACCCATTAATCTAAGAACAACTCTAATCTCATTTTTATTCAATTTTACAGGTTTTCCACCTATATTTAAGATAGTAGATACATAAGGCAAATTGCTAACTAATTCTTCAGTTTCTTTAGTATACATCATTTCAACAAAAACATAACCCGGAAATAAATTCTTCTTTTTTGTTTTTATAATTTTTATCTCTTTGTGAAAAGGAGTCTCTCTAATATCTATTCTTCCAGAAAACTTCGCCTTATACTCTTTAGGCTCACATAGTTTATCACCTATTCGAACGTTACTTCCAACCTTAAATCTCTCATGGATAAAGGTTTCACGAGGTAATAAATAGATATCCTTTTCTTTCGATTCATTTTCAATGACTACTCTTTTAACTTTTTCAACAGAGACAATCTCACCATCAACATCACTCTTATATTCAAGATTCTTACTAAATGGTGTATCTGCTCGTACTTTTTTCCCAGCCTTTAATCCAGCTAATAAACCAGCACTCTCTGGTATCAAAAAAGTCTTTGAATATTTTTTCCCTTCTGTCTCAACAAGGATTTTTCGAAAATTTTTTATATCTACTATCTTTCCAGCTGTTTTTGCGAATATTTCTGGTTCTTTTGCTAAAATGTCTCCCTTCTTTACATCATTACCTTTTTTAACGAATATTTGAGCTTCTTTTTCGATATAGATTTTCTGCACTCTTTTATTACTATAATTTAATTCATCAACTTCGGGTATTATTATTTTACCAAAATACTTTTCATACCCTAAATTTTTTATTCTCTCTTCGAGAGTTTCTTTAACTTTATTTTCCATCCCTGAATAAACTTGTAGTACATACCATTCTTTTCGCATCTTATATTATTCTCACCACGTCTCTGTCAACAATTTATGTGTCTCAAATCAAATAATTATTGAGTAGGTACCCCGCTTCCTCTCAAGAAAACCGGATAAACCAACCATGAAAACAGCTGTAAAAGCCCAAAATCAACCGCAAAAAGATAAACAGCAAAGATTGCTATAACAATTAACACAACCAAAGTAGAATTTAGCAACTCTTTTCTTGTAGGCCAATTAATTTTCTTCGCTTCTTGCCAAACGGAAGTCAAAAAAATCCAAAATTTAGACATTTATAAACACTCCCATATAGTTATGAAAAATACACAATTAAATTTTTGATTCCACATGAAGAGTATGTTTTCTACAATGGGGACAGTACTTTTTTAATTCGATTTTTTCTTTGTAATTCCTATTTTTCTTTTTATAGTAGTTTCTATTATTACATTCTGTGCATTTCAAAGAAAACTTTATAATTTGAGATTTAGCAGCCAATGTTATCACCTCTTTCGGGATAAATTAATAAATAATATAAATGGTGGTGAGGGAAGGATTCGAACCTTCGAAGGCAATCTGCCAGCGGATTTACAGTCCGCCCCCTTTGGCCACTCGGGCACCTCACCATAATAAGGTTATCCAAGAAATAGTGGAGCCGATGAAGGGACTTGAACCCCCAACCTGCTGATTACAAGTCAGCCGCTCTGCCAGTTGAGCTACATCGGCAACTCATTATTTACCAACTGAAGTTGATTATATCAAACCACAAAAACGTTGTCAATGGATTTTAAGTTAAAAATATATTAAATTGTACTTTAACTTGATAACCTATCGTTGTCAAAAAATCCAATAACAAAGAATTTATCTTTACATATTTTGTTTTTAACAATATTCATGGTAAAATAATAGTGAAACGAGAATACAAAGGACAGTAAATAATAACATTTCTATATACAGCGACGCGAACTTATCGGTAGTTTTTGTTGCTTAGGTGTACGGTAAAGGAGGAGAGTAGACATGTTTGATAATTTTACAGAACGAGCTGCAAAAGTTTTTATTGAAGCTCAAAATGAAGCAAAACAGATGGGACACCCCTATGTTGGAACAGAACATATTCTATTGGGACTGTTGAAAGTTGGAGGAGGCCATTTAGATACTGTATTTGAGGAATTTAATTTATACTATAATTCTATAAAGATGGAAATAACCAATGTTGTTGGTACGAATTCAACCCAGGGAATAATAGGATCTCCACAACCTACCCCAAGAGCTAAAAGAATATTAGAGTTGGCATATGATGAATCTGAACTCATGGGGTTTGGTAAGATAGACGCCGAACATCTTCTTTTAGGCATCTGTAGAGAAGCAGAAGGAATAGCTTCTCATATATTGAAGCGTTCCGGAATAAATCTAACTTTGTTGAGAAAAGAACTAACGGAAATGATGATTAAGGGTAGATCAACTGGACGAATGGAGATTGCTAAAACCGAAGAGTCAGAAGAAAGAAAACGTCAAAAGCAAAATGCACTTAAGCAACTTGAAGAATATGGAACTGATTTAACCGCACAAGCTGAGAATCGTAAATTGGATCCTATAATAGGAAGAGAAATAGAAATAAACCGTATAATGGAAATATTGGCGAGAAGAAAAAAGAATAATCCTGTTTTGATAGGTGAGGCAGGTGTAGGTAAAAGTGCGATAGTTGAGGGCTTGGCACAAAGAATCGTTGAAGGCCGAGTGCCAGAGATATTAAAAAATAAAACTATTTTTTCTTTGGATATTACCTCAATAGTAGCTGGAACAAAATATCGAGGCGAGTTCGAAAAAAGAATGAAAAAATTGATGCAAATATTGCAAAAAACTGAAGATATTATTCTTTTTATCGACGAATTACATATGATTGTAGAAGCTGGAGCAGCTGAGGGGTCTTCTATGGATGCTGCAAACGTATTAAAACCAGCCTTAGCAAGCGGAGAAATTACTGTGATTGGTTCCACCACGGCAAGTGAATACAGAAAATTTATTGAAAAGGATCCCGCTCTTGAAAGACGTTTCCAAAAGATATATGTAACTGAACCTACTATTGAAGAGACTATAAATATCTTGTCAGGCATAAAATCCAAATACGAGGAACATCATAAAGTTAAATATCAACATTCTGCAATTCAGTCAGCTGTACAGCTTTCGGCAAGGTATATTACAGATAGACACCTGCCAGACAAAGCAATAGATGTTATAGATGAAGCTGGCGCTAAAGCACGTTTAAGCGCTCTAACGCTTCCTGATAAATTAAAAATTCAATCTGAAAAGATTGTAGATTTTGAAAGCAAAAGAAACGATCTCAATTCTAAAGAAAACGTTGAAGAAAAACTAACAAAGATGAAAGAAAAGTACGAAGAGGAATATTCAAAATGGAGAGCTGAAGCTGAAAATAGAATAATTCAAATAAATGAAGAAGATATAGCTGAAATAATATCCAATTGGACAGGTGTCCCATTGAGACAACTCCGTCTCGAAGAGATGGAAAAGTTATTAAATTTGGAAGCAGTATTACACGAACGAGTGGTTGGACAGGATGAAGCTATAAAATCAGTTGCAAAGGCTATAAGGAGGGCACGAAGTGGATTAAAAGATCCACAAAGACCTACAGGCGTATTTATGTTTTTAGGGCCAACCGGTGTTGGAAAAACTGAGCTAGCTAAGACTTTAGCAGCCTATCTTTTTGGAAACGAAACACATTTAGTAAGAATTGATATGAGTGAATACATGGAAAAATTCAGCGTCTCAAGACTTGTGGGTGCTCCTCCAGGATATGTTGGCTACGATGAAGGCGGTCAATTGACGGAAATTGTAAGAAGAAGACCTTATTCCGTAATTTTGCTGGACGAAATAGAAAAAGCACATACAGATGTATACAATATTTTGTTACAAATAATGGATGAAGGAAGATTAACAGATTCTCAAGGAAGAACGGTTGACTTTAGAAACACAATAATTATTATGACCTCTAACCTTGGTTCTGAACAGATCAACAAAACTAAGAGAAGTTTGGGTTTTGTAGAAGAAGGCACAATGGAAAGTGAATACAAAGACATAAAACAAGAAGTAATGTCCGCAGTGAAGAAAGCATTCAAACCAGAGTTCATAAACAGATTAGACGATGTTATTGTATTTCATCCACTTACTAAAAATCAACTTAAAGATATTATATCCATTCAACTAAGTGACCTAAAAAGTAGATTAGAAGAAAGAAATCTTACATTATCGGTCAAAGAAAGTGCTATCAATTTCTTATTGGAAAAGGGTTATGATTCTGTTTTTGGAGCAAGACCTTTGAAAAGGGCTATACAAAGATACATTGAAGATCCTTTGTCCGAAGAATTATTAAAAGGAAAATATGAAGAAGGAGATAAAATATTAGTAACTCACAAAAAATCTAAAGAAAGTCTTTCTTTTAGAAAAAGTCCGAAAAACAAGAAACAAATGGAGAAGAAAGTGGTCAATAGTTGAGAAAATCTCAAAAACACTACGTATGCAGTAATTGCGGTTATGAATCCGATAAATGGTTTGCAAAATGTCCTATGTGTAATGAATTAGAATCCGCGGTAGAATATAATACCGCGGATGTTTCTATTGATACTGGACACCTTAAAGTTCCAGATATAGTTTTTCTTGATCAAGAGCTTCCCCCAGCAAAAAAGATCCCTACTAATTTTCGAGAAATTGACAATGTGTTAAACGGTGGATTGGTGGAAGGTGCTGTCTATTTGTTGAGTGGAGACCCGGGTATTGGAAAAAGCACCTTATTGGCACAAATCGCAAAGTCTATTCAGACACCTGAAGGATTCATCTTCTACGTTTCAGGTGAAGAATCGACAGAACAAGTCGTTCAAAGATTCAATCGGTTGGAAATAAAAAATAAAAATATAGGATTAATATTCGAAAATAATGTGGATGTTATACTTAATGCTATGGAAAAGTCTAATATGATACCTTCCGTTATTTTCATAGATTCTGTTCAAACCTTAAAGATAGACAGTATTGATTCTTCACCTGGTAGTATTCTCCAAGTTAGAGAAAGCACGAGAAAAATGGTGGAATACGCTAAAAAAATGAATATTCCTATAATTCTGGTAGGTCATGTAAACAAAGAAGGAGCTATTGCTGGTCCAAAAGTGTTAGAACACATGGTAGATTGCGTTCTTCAAATGGAATTGGAAGGTGGATCTGGACTAAGGCTTTTAAAAGTGACTAAAAATCGGTACGGCCCCACAGATGAAGTTATTTTATTTGAAATAACCCAAAAAGGTTTAAAACCAATAGATAATATAAATTCTTTTTTCTTGTCTGATTATTCTAATGAGTCAGGAAACACTTTAACTATAGTAAAAGTTGGTCAAAAATTACTTCCAATAGAGATACAAGCTTTAGTCAGTAACCCGGTATACGGATCACCTAGAAGGGTTACTTCGGGTATACCTTTAGATAGACTTTTAATGATAATTGCAGTACTTTCCAAGAAGTTGAAGCTCCCATTGGAAAGTAAAGATATATTTGTTAGTAGTGCAGGAGGACTAAGGATCAATGACAGTTCAATGGATGTTGCCATAGCTTTATCTTTAATCTCCTCGATATTCGATACCCCGCTTTCTTCTTCGACGATAGCCTTTGGAGAAATAGGTTTAGATGGGAGAATAAGAGGTATTCCTCTTTTAGAGAAAAGATTGGAGCTTTCACAAAAAATTGGTTTTAATAATATAGTTATTCCAAAAAATTTTTCCCCTAGAAAAAACTCTATTGTAGTTGCAGAAAGTGTAAAAGATTTGATAAAATTATTCAAAAAAGGGGGATGAAATTTTGAACGAAAAATTAGAAAGAATTTTTGATTTGTTAGCTCCAGGAAAGCCTATTAGAAAAGGTATAGACAGGATAATGGAAGCAAACTTGGGAGCATTGTTGTTTTTTTGTTCACAACCTGAAAAGCATCTTAAAGAAGGACTAATACAGTTGGGCTTTAGACTTGATTCTGATTTTTTACCCGAAAAAATTTATGAACTCTCAAAAATGGATGGGGCTATTGTTTTAAACAGTGATGGAACTCAAATTCTTGCAGCGAATGCACAACTTAATCCCGATAAGAGCATCCCTAGTTCAGAAACCGGCATGAGACACAAAACTGCAGAAAAAGTATCTATTCAAACGGGAGATTTAACAGTCGCAGTTTCTAAAAGAAGAAATATTGTTTCAGTGTATTATAACAAAATGAAATACGAACTGCTACCTGAAAATGTTTTATTTGCTAGATTAAATCAAGAAATTACCATTGCACAAAGATACAGGCAAAGCTTTATGAACCTTCTAGACTATCTAAACATCGAAGAGACAAGGGGAAATGTAAGTCTCTCTGACGTTGTTGAGATACTTTCCAAAGGTTTACTAACGATAAAAATTGTACAAAGAGCTGAAAAATATTTATTAGAATTGGGAGAAATCGCTGGAAGCGCAAAATTAGAATACGAAGAAATATTAAGAACAATCCCTAAGTATGTGGGCGCTGTTATAATGGATTACAGCTCAGAAAATTTAAAGTATCAAAAGCCCGAAGATGCCACAAGCATATTCAAAGAATTAGACTTTAACGAGTTGGTTGATCCATTCAAAATAGCGAAAACTCTCGGGTATATTGATGTTTCCTCTGAAGATGATTTGGAGGAAACAACTTTAACATCTAGAGGTTATAGAATCCTTTATTCTACTAGATTACCAACTACTGCGGTAAAAAAAGTTGTGGAAAGCTTTACAAACCTTCAAGAATTAATGAATGCCACCTTTGAAGAATTAACAAATGTAAGTGGAATAGGTAAAAGGAGAGCGGAAATAATCTTGGGGGCATTAAATAAAAAGAAAAGGGAAAAAGAAGAATTGGAAGAGGAAACTATGCAAATAATGAGTAAAGAAAAGAAATAATTATGCTGATGATCGTTTTTCAAATTAATTTTGTAAAGAATATTATAAGTTTTAGAGGTGAAGAAATATAACAATTCTGGCAAGAAACAAAAAAGCTACTCACGATTATGAAATATTAGAAACCTTCGAGGCAGGGATTTCTTTGTTAGGTACCGAGGTGAAATCCTGCAAGGCAAGAAAAATTAATTTCAAAGATAGTTTCTGTAAAATAGAAAACGGAGAAATGATTTTATACAATATTCACATTAGTCCCTATTCAGGGGCATCTATATTCAATCATGATCCAGAAAGACCTAGGAAACTTTTGCTTCATAAAAAAGAAATAAGGCGCTTGCAATCTAAAGTTAAACAGGAAGGTTTGACGATAATTCCGCTCGAATTCTATGTTAACAATAAAGGACTGATAAAGGTTAAAATCGCTTTGGCTAAAGGATTAAAAAAATACGATAAGCGCGAAAAGATTGCAGAAAAAGAGTATGAAAGGAGAATTAGAAAACAACAAAAATATGAAAATATCTGAAAAAATTTCACCAGCAATATCAATTAAGGGTTTAACAAAAAGATTTGGGAAAACGGTTGCGGTTGATAATGTTGATCTAGAAATTAATGAAGGAGAGATTTTTGGACTTATAGGTCCCAATGGTGCAGGCAAATCTACCATTATGAAGACTATTTCCACACTTTTAAATCCTTCACAAGGAAAGGTGGAAATACTTGGAAAAGATCTTTCCAAAAACAAACCAAATCTTAGAAAGGTGATCTCTTTAGTCTCTGATTATTCTGTATTGGAAAATGATTTAACCCCTTATGAAAACCTAAAATTATTTTCTTTAGCTTCAAATATCGAAGGCAGTGATAAAAAAATTAACGAGTTTTTGCATAGTTTTGGATTGGAAAAATATAAAAACAAATTAACTAAAAACCTTTCTTCTGGCAACAAACAGAAGTTGAATATAGCTAGAGCATTATTAAAATCCCCAAAAATACTTTTGTTGGATGAACCAACGAATGCCATAGATGTAGAATCCTCAAGGTTTATAAGGCGTTATATATTAAACGAAAACATCAAAAATGGAACAACAATAGTGATAACGTCCCATTATCTATGGGAAGTTGAGCAATTAGCTACAAGTGTAGGGATAATCATAGATGGAAAAATTGTTATTAAAGACAATATAGAAAATATTTACAAAAGATTTGATTCTATAATTAATATTTACGAGCTCACTTTCGATGAAAAAGACCACGAAAAAATATTAGCCTATTTAAAAGATCTCTCGGATGTTTTGGCAATAAAACCCGTATCCAAAGAAAAAGTAATAATCGATTCGAAAGATAATTCATTTACAATAAATAATTTCAGCGTTTCGATTAGAAAATTACGACCAACTCTGGAAGACATATATTCTTATATAATATCAACCCCAAATCAACCATTGAAAACAAATACTTAAGGTGATAAGTTTGCTATTAAGACTCGAAAATGTCTCACATAATTTTGGTGAATTTTACCTCTTTTATGATGTCGACTTGGTTATAAATCAAAACGATAGGATCGCTTTAATAGGTAAAAATGGAGCCGGAAAAACTACTTTATTGAATATTATTTCAGGAAATATTGAGCCTATTGAAGGACGAGTGCTCAAGAAAAATGATTTAAATATATCTCTTTTAAAGCAATATAGATTAGATTTAAATAAAACAGATCCTACTTTGTATGACTTTTTAAAGGAAAGCGTCTCAAAAATTACACCTGAACACATAGTCGATAAGAACGTTAGGAGTTTGCTAGTGGGACTTGGTTTCGAAGAAGGCC
Source organism: Petrotoga halophila DSM 16923 (assembly GCF_002924615.1). NCBI lineage: Bacteria > Thermotogati > Thermotogota > Thermotogae > Petrotogales > Petrotogaceae > Petrotoga > Petrotoga halophila. The sequence continues at coordinate 42,289 of NZ_JALY01000056.1, forward strand.
AATGGGACAGAAATGTTTCTGGTTTAAGTGGTGGTGAATTGACTAGATTATCCCTCGGAAAAACCCTTTCTGAAAAAAGCGATTTATTACTTCTTGACGAACCTACTAACCATCTGGATCTCTACTCTATTGATTGGTTAATCAACTATCTCAAAAATTACAAAGGTGCAATGGTTATCGTATCCCACGACAGGACATTTTTAAAACAGTTGTGTAACAAATATTGGGAAATAAACAATTCAAAGATTTGGGAATTCAAAGGAACCTACAAAGAATACATCCAATCACGTGAAATTTATATAAATTCAGTAAATTCAAGAAAACAGAACGTAGAAAAAGAAATCGAAAGACTCGAAAAAATGATAAAGCGTTACCGAAGTTGGGGAACAGAAAAAATGGTCAGGCAGGCAGTAATCCGTGAAAGAAAATTGGAAGAGTTGAAAAATGAACTCCAAGAGATTCAAAACATCGAAGAAGAAAAAGGTATAGACGTAAAGATCCCCCAACCCACAAAAACTGGTTACAAGGTAGTAGAGGTTAAAGACCTATCTTTTTCATACAACGAAGAACAAAAATTACTAGAAAACATCTCTTTTGAACTCTACGAAGAAGAAAAATTAGCTATATTAGGAAAAAATGGGTGCGGAAAGAGCACTTTATTAAAATTATTGATAGGTGAATTAGAAAATCATGAAGGGAACATTGAATGGGGATACAATATCAAAATCGGATATTTAGATCAAGTTATATCTAATCTCTCTCAAGAATCTGACGTGTTGAATGAAACGTGGGAATTGGTAAAGGATTGGAAAGATTTCGAAGTAAGAAAGTATCTTGGGAGATTTGGATTCTATTCTAGTGAAGTGTTCAAAAAAGTAAGCGAACTCTCTGGGGGAGAACTCACCAGATTGGCATTAGCTAAAATTTTACTTGAGAAACCAAACGTTTTGATATTGGATGAACCTACCAATCATTTGGATATCCTAACAATTGAAAGTTTGGAACAAGCACTCAAAGAGTACACAGGAGCCATCATCTTTGTCTCACATGACCAATCTTTTATTGAAAACATCGCCAACAAATTTCTTTTAATAGACAACGGGAAATCCAAAATATCTGAAAATATTCAATCTCTTTTAGAAGAAATAAAAAATAACTCTTTTAAAATAAAAAAAGAAAAAAAAGTAAACAAAGAATACGAACAAAATAAAAAAAGAAAAAACAGAATAAAAACTTTAAACAATGAAATTTCAAGAATCAGGGCGGAATCGGAACTGTTATTTGAAAAGTTAGATTCAGTTGAAGCTAAACTTTTTGAGCATGGAGACGATTATAATAAGGTGTTAGAATTAATTGAAGAAAAAAACAAATTAGAAAAGGAACTTACAAAACTACAAAAACTGGAAAGTAAATATGTAGAAGAATTAAATCAACATACTAAAATCTCAAACAATAATTACGGAGGATAATTATGAAAGGCATATATTCAGATCAAACTAACTCCTATTTTTATCCCGAGGAGCCAAGCATAGATGACAAGGTAACGATTAAACTAAGAATTCCAAAATACTTAGGTAAAAGTATTGGAAGTGTTATCTTTACTCCTCAAAAAAATTTAAAAAATTATCAACATAAACCAATGCAACTCTTAAAAGAAACTACTTACTTTTATTTTTTTGAAAGTACTTTCAAAATGCCAGATAGAATTGTTAGGTACCATTTCGAAATAGATTTAATAGAAAAGGGCAAAAAAATGTTCTATGACGCTATGGGTATTGTAGAAAATCGTGCTATTCACGACTTTGTACTCGTCGCAGATTTTAAAACTCCAAAATGGTCCCATGGTTCTATATATTATCAAATATTTGTTGATCGATTCAAAAACGGAGATGAAACAAATGATCCAGTATTCCATGAGTATCAATACGATGGTCAAGAAGTTTTAAAAAAAGATTGGAACTCACTGCCAGATCCTAAAAATGGTCATAGGGAGTTTTATGGCGGAGATTTACAAGGAATTTTAGAAAAGATTGATTACTTAAAAGATTTAGGAGTGGAAACGATTTACCTAAACCCTATCTTTGTTTCTCCAAGTCCGCACAAATATGATACTCAAGATTACGAACATGTAGACCCTCATTTTGGGGTTATAGAGGAAGATTCGGAAGATCTGAACGAAAAGTACAAAGTCAGAACTACATCTATAAAGAACCTTGAAAAAAGCGATGAAATTCTAAAGCTTTTGATTCAAAAAGCCCATGAAAAAGATATAAAAATTATTTTAGATGGTGTTTTCAACCACTGTGGTTCTTTCCATAAATGGATAGACGAAATGAATTTGTATGGTGAAGGTAGTCTACATAACGAAGATTCTCCCTACAAAAGTTATTTTTACTGGGACAGTGCTCAAAAGAGCTATGAGGGATGGTGGGGCTTTCACACCCTACCGAAATTGAATTATGGAAATATTAGTTTATGGAAATACATCGCGGATATCGGGAAAAAATGGGTTAGCGAACCTTTCAATGCAGATGGATGGAGACTCGATGTTGCAGATGATTTAGGCAAATCTTTTGAGATGAATACGGCTTTTTGGAGATTCTTCTACAAAGTTGTAAAAAAGTCAAATCCTGAATCTATAATATTTGCAGAAATTTATAAATCACCTCTTGCTTGGTTAGAAAGAAAATGTTGGGATTCTATAATGAATTATATAACCTGTATGGATCCCGTTAGTTATTTTCTTACAGGCATGGAAAAACACAACGAGAATCACAAACCTGAGCTCTTTAAAAATGCTGAGTATTTCGTTAACTCAGTGAGATGGGCTTTATCTCAATTACCTATGAATAGTAAATTTATTGCATTAAACCAACTAAGCAACCATGATCATTCTAGATGGATGACAAGAACCACACAAAAAGTTGGGAGATTGGGACCGCAAACTCATGAAGAAGCTTCCCTTGGAAAGGATTTAGATGTTTTCAAAATAGGATTAGTCACAATGTTTACTCTTCCAGGATCACCAGGATTATTCTACGGTGATGAAATAGGTTTGGAAGGTTGGACAGACCCAGATAATAGGAGACCTTACCCTTGGGGAAAAGAAAGTGAAGAAAATAAAATGTTGTTTAATTTCACAAAAGAATTAATTAAAATGTACAAAGAGCATTCTGCATTGAGAAAGGGATCTTTTGATTTTCTTGATTGGAATGGTGGATACGTATCTTACGCTTCATGGAATGAAAGTGAAAATATAGTCACCATTATAAATAGAGAAGAAAAAGAGATGGATGTTGAACTACCATTATGGCTACTCGATAAAAAAGAAGGCAATATAACTCTTTTATTCTCAACAAAAGATTTCAATTTAGAAGATAATTCTTATAATGATGGCAAAAAATCTCTGAAAATCCCAGAGAAAACTGCCCTTGTATTTAAAATTAATTGATTCGCTTTAGTTACATATATGGCTTTTTTCTAATGTTCTGTTATCTCACCCTTTAAAATATTAATTCCGTGTGGGATAAGATCCTTAACAGCTTCAAAACATTCTTTAACCGCCTTAGTGCTACCTGGAAAATTGATGATTAGAGTAAATTTTCTAATGCCACAAACTCCTCTAGAAAGATATGCCATTGGGGTATTCTCTCCTGTGGCATATCTGATTTTTTCCGGAATTCCTGGAACCTCTTTTTCGATAATGTTTTTCGTAGCCTCGGGTGTAACATCTCTTGGAGCAAAACCTGTTCCTCCTGTTGTGAGTATTAAGTCTGCAATATTATTGTCGGCTACTTCTTTTAATTTTTGTTCTATTTCTTCTTTTTCATCTGGAATTATTAGGTAAAGAGTTTTAATCCAACCTTCCTTTTCAACCATCTTTATTAGTAATTCACCACTTTTGTCTTGTCTTAAACCCTTTGATCCTTTATCACTTATTGTTATTATTGCTACTTTAATCATGACTTCCCCCCCTACTCTGATACAATCGTTAATTTATCACCCGGAATCACGATGCCTCCTTCTAAAACTTTGGCGAAGATCCCCTCTGTCAGCATTATATTATCAGGATTGAATTCTCCTGCTTTCCCTATTTCGGTAATTTCGAGTAATACACTTTCACCTACTCTAAATTTGGTTCCCACAGGATATTTATATAACTCTATCCCTTCTATGGTTATATTCTGTGCGAAGTTGCAATATCCATCTTTTAAATTTAAATTCTTTTCTTTCACTATCTTTTCAAGGCTTTCTATGCCCAACAGACTGACTTGCCTATGACTTTTTCCTGCATGATAGTCACCCTCAATGCCATAATTAGTTATAATGTTGATTTTATCTTGTTCTTTTTTGAGCATTCCTCTTTTTTCACATTTACAAACTTTGACTACTTTACCTTCTCTACTCATCGTTTTCTCTAACATAAGTTCCACTTTTACCTCCAGTCTTTTTGAGTAATTTTATATTTTTAATCACCATATCTTTATCTACAGCCTTACACATATCGTACACAGTTAAAGCCGCTATCGAAACACCAGTAAATGCTTCCATTTCAACCCCCGTTTTGCCTGTTGTCCTCACCGTTGCGTAGATACCTAAAGTTGTGGCATTTTCAAATTCAAATTTTATATCTATGCCGGTTATCAACAAAGGGTGACACATGGGGATTAACTCAGCTGTTTTCTTAACACCCATAATTCCAGCCACTCTTGCAGTTTCTAAAACAGCTCCTTTTTCTATCTGACCATTCTTTATCCTTTCAAGGGTTGATTCTTTTAGCTTTATTTGTCCATAGGCTATAGCTTCTCTTTTGGTTTCGCCTTTATCTGTAACGTCAACCATCTTTGCTCTACCTTTTTCATCTATATGGCTGAATTCTTTCATACCTATCCTCCAATTTGGGACATATTTTTCTTTGGGAAGAAATTATTTTTGTAAAAGTTGTGACTAATGGGTTTAAGAAGAAGAGCTTTTTCAAACTTTTCTCTCACACCTTCTGTAGAGATCTTCCCATCTTCATCGCGCATATTTACTTCAACATCGCTGGCAAGACAAGGCCTCAAAAATCCATCAGCGGTTAATCTCATCCGATTACATGTTGAACAAAAATTATGACTAATAGCGGTGATAAAACCTACAGTTCCCTTTGCCCCAGGGACTTTGAAATCCTTTGAAGGGCCATTATTTTTTATATTTACAGGGACCATACCCATCTTATTGATAATTTTTTCCTTGAATTCGTTTAGAGGTACATAATAATTACCAGAAAGAAGGCTTGTTTCACCCATAGGCATATATTCAATAAATCTCACGTGTAGATCTTTATCCTTTGTGAGTTCAACAAAATTTTCCAATTCGCTATCGTTTAAACCCTTCATCACAACGGTATTAATCTTTACTGGATTTAAGCCAACTTCAAGTGCTGCTTTAATCCCTTCAATTGCTTGTGAAAACTCGCCCCTTCGAGTAATTGTTTTATAGGTATCGGGATTTAAAGAATCAAGACTTATGTTAACCCTAGACAAACCTGCCCTTTTTAAAGCAAAAGCATATTTTGGTAGAAGAACACCATTGGTTGTCATAGTAATATCTTCAAGTGCAGAAATTTTCCTTAACTCCTTGATTAAATCTACTACGCCTTGCCGAACAAGAGGTTCACCACCTGTGATACGAACTTTTTTTATACCAAGTTCAGTACCTACTTCAACAATTTTGATTATTTCTTCGTATCTTAGAATACTGCTATGGGGCTTGAAAGTTACACCTTGGGGTGGCATACAATAAATACAACGTAGATTACATCTATCTGTTATCGATATTCTAAGATAATCGATACTTCTTCCGTATTTATCAATCATTATAATTAAACTCTCCTTTTTAAGACATTACTTCTCCTGTATTATCTGTCCTATAACCACCTAATGTAATTACTTGGTTTTTAAACTTTTCAGAATTAATAACCTCTATAATTTTTTTCATCCTTCTATCTTGTAGAAAGTCAGTTGGAATTATAAAATCATATCTTTCTTCTAAAAGAGGTATAAAATCCAAATCCATAGCATCGGCAGCTGCCTTTATCCCTAATCCTACATCTGCAGATTTATTCGCAACGGCTGCTGCAACAGCAGTGTGGGTGAATTCTTCTCTCTCATAACCCCTAATTGATTTTGAAGGTATCCCCTTTTTATTCAACCAATAGTCTAGTAATACACGCGTACCTGAACCTTTCTGTCTATTGATGAAGTTAGTATCTGGACGGCTTAAATCCTCTATCTTTTCCAATCCCAAAGGGTTACCTTTTGGTACAATTAAACCCTGTTGCCTCCAAATTAAATTCACCATAGTTACTTTTTTATCACCTAAAATCTCTTTAACGTAAGTTTTATTATACGTTCCACTTTGTGGATCCAAAAGGTGGGCCCCTGCCAAATGACACTCACCTCTTTTAAGCGACATCAACCCTCCCATACTCCCCACAGATTGAATGTTAAAGTCAAATCCAAGTTTTTCAGATTTTATTTCATTAACCAATATGTCTAGTGAGTAATCATGGCTTCCAATGAACAACACGTTTTTTGAAATGGAGGAGATGGGTTTCAAAATATATATTTTCACCTTTTCGTTGATACCTATTCCTTCAGATTTTTCTGGGACAGGCATAATACCATCTGCATTCACCAGTGACTCCATGGCAGCCGATCCCCTTTTTCTGGGAACCGCTACGTATTCTCCGTCAATAAAAGCTAAATTAACCCTTAAAAATTCTTCCAACCCAACTTGTGAAGGAACTTTTCTACGAACAAATGCATTTATATATGGCATTTCTGGAACGCCCAAACTTTGCATCTGATACACAAGTGTCCGTACAAAAATATAATAATTCAGCAACGCAGATAGGGGATAACCAGGTATACCAATCACCGGCTTGCCTTTTATAATACCTAGAATAACTGGTTTACCTGGCATTATGTTAATCCCATGCACAACAACTCTTCCCACCTCATTTAAAATTTTCTCAGTGTAATCTTCCCTACCGGCAGAAGAACCAGCTATAATGACCAAAATATCGTTTTTCTCTACCTCATCCAACACTTTTTTCTTGAGATCTTCATATTTGTCAGGGAGGATCTCTGTAATTGAAACTTTTGCTCCCCATTGTTCGCCATAAATCTTCATTATAGTCGAATTGAAATCCACAAGTTGGCCTTTTTCTGGTTCCTGGTCGGGAGGAATAATTTCGTCACCCGTTGGAATGATTCCTATCAAAGGCTTTTTTTTAACGTTGATTTCTTTCACACCTGCTTCTAATAAAGATCCTACATCATAAGGCCTTATCATGTGATTTACTGGGAACATTAATTGCCCTTTCATTACACTTTCTCCAATAGCTCTAATATTTTGCCATGGTGTAGCGCTTTTTTCTATAATGTAAAAATCGCCTACATCATTTATTTCTTCTATTTTTATAACCGCGTTAAATCCTTCTGGTATCGGATCGCCAGTATCAACTATAACCGCATCTAACCCTTTTTTCAACATTAATGGATTCGTTTTACTGGCTCCATATGTATTTGAAGCTTTAACTGCTATACCATCCATTGCGGAAGCATAATAATGTGGCCCAAACCTTTTTGCATATATAGCTTCTCCTGTAACTCTACCGCTAGAATTTTCAACTTTAATATTCTCTGTTTCAACAGAATAATCTTTGAAAATCTTAAAATATTCCTCCATAGCTTTTTCTAAAGAGACTTTTTCTAAATATATTTTACTCATTTATCCACCTTCTTGAATTCAATTTACTACCTTGAAAAGCTCTTATATAGCGTCCCTTCGCCCCGCTCCCCACCCGGACGTTAAGGGGTAAACCCCTTAAAAACCCCATAATCAAGTTCAAAATCAAAATCATTTAAAAACATGGTTTGCACAGTGACGCAAACAGGGCTCCGCCCTGTAACCCATATCCTGCCCATAAGGATAAATAGAACTAATATAAATAGACAACTACCGTTTCCTCTTTATTGAGCCCTTCTTTGTTAGCTTCTATTTTTATATAACCGTCGGCATAAACAAATGTAGATATCATTGCTGATTCACCGACTAATGGCTCCGCAATGTAATTTCTTTCAGCACTTTCAATCAATCGAACTGGGACATATTCTTCTCTCCCTTTATCTGAATCTAGGTTTCTACTTAACTTTGCTTTAATATTACATTTTATGCTTTTTTCTCTTATACCTATTATCTTCTCTACCAATGGTTTAACAATCACCTGGGTAATGATAAAGGATGATGAAGGGTGGCCGGGTAAGCCTAAAATAGGCTTGCCTTCAACTACTGCAAAAATTGTAGGTTTACCGGGCTTGATCGTAATTCCTTGAGACAATACACCAGGTTCCCCTAAAGAATTCAAAACTTCTACCGTCATGTCTTTGACTCCTACAGAACTACCTCCAGAGATCAGAATCAAATCGCAATCTAAATTGTTTTTTATATTTTCTCTCAAAAAATCAAATTTATCTGGAATTATCCCAACGTATCTAATTTCTGCACCTACTTCTTCTAATGTTGTTCCTATTGTGTAGCTATTTATATCCCTGATTTCACTGACTCCAGGAACACTTTCAGGGGAGACTAATTCGTCTCCTGTGGCAATTACAGCTACTTTTGGTTTTTTATAAACTTCAACATCAGTTAGTCCTAAGCCTGCTAGAGCACCTACATCCTGTGGCCTGATCTTATGGTATTTATTTAAAAGTACCTTCCCTTTAGGAATATCTTCACCCTTATAAACTACATTTTCACCGACTCCGACAGAACGATTGATTTCAATCATTTTTTCGCCGACGTAATCAACATATTCTACCATAACGACAGCATTTGATCCTTCTGGCAACATTCCACCCGTTGGAATTCTTACAGCCTCACCAACTTCAACCTTTACCTTTGTTTCTTGTCCCATAAACACTTCACCTTTAACGTTCAAATAGATAGGCATACTTTCGGAGGCACCAAAAGTATCCTCCGCTTTCACAGCGAAACCATCAACAGTTGATCGGCTAAAAGGTGGAAGATCGATGGGAGAAAATAAATCCTCCGCTAAAATTCTCCCATTTGACTCTTTAAAGTTTATCGTTTCTGATGGTAACGAGCCCCTATTTAGGTTTTTATCAACAATTTCCCAAAACATTTCTGGGGTATTTAAATCCAAGAATTCAGACATACTTAGCCTCCGTCTTTATTTGAATAAACCAAGCTGACAGTACCGAACTTTGATGTTTTGATCATCCAACAATTTCCCGAATTTAGGTAATTTGATATTCAATGCTTTACAGATAGCGTGTGCATTAAAACAACTCACTTGTTCAAAATTAATCTTGAATTTCATACTGTTTCCGTCTTTGATTAACTCTTCAAGGTTTTCTCTATCGATTATAATATCGGCTTTACTTTTGGCTTTAGTTGCCGATTCTTTTTCTTGTGTATCATCAGAATCAATGTAAAAAACTAAAGTTGGTCTAACAAAATCTAGGATACTGTTTCCTTCAATGATCAAATATTCTATATCCTCATCTAAGAGCTTGCGTGCCCTTCTATAACCTTCCAACAATCCTTCATAATTTGTTTTTAGTAAAATTACATTTTGCGCTCCAGATTCTTTAAAAAGCGAAGTATCTTTACCTTTCTCGTTGATAATTGAAGGATCATCCGTAACTTCTATTTCCTTATTATTTTTATGGAGAGATGTTTTTATCACTCCAACGTGACAGTTTAAATTCTTTATCATTTGTGAAATTAAAGTAGATTTACCTACATTACTCGATTTTCCACCAACAACGATCGTAACCAAAAAAAGTCCCTCCCATCTTAGTAAACATGCACCGCAGAGGCTTTGAATGTAACAAAAACCTTTTTATTTTCTACTAAATTTAACTCTTTCAACGACTGCCTTGTTATGTACACCACCAAAGGAATACCGATATCCACAGTAATATGAACTATGGATAATTGTTCATAAATCCGTTTTATTACTCCAGGGAAAACATTCCTAGCGCTTGAATCAAGAGGATTTGTAGATAACAATATATCTTCAGGTCTGATAGAGATATTAACGTTCCCTTTCTTTTCAGTAGCCACCCTTATTTTCAATCGATTTACTGAAACATAGGTATCAGAATCATCATTAATTATTTCTCCTCGAAAAATATTTCTAACCCCTGTAAATTGAGCAACAAAATCAGAATTCGGTTTGTTGAACACATCTTTTGAATCACCATCTTGAATGATCTTCCCATCTTTCATTATAGCGATTTTATCCGCTAAAGAAAATGCTTCGTTAAAATCATGTGTTACATGAATTGTAGTAGTCTTGAGCTGTTTATGTAAATTCTTCAAATCTTCTATAAATTTTTCTTTTGTTTGAGGATCTAATGCACTTAAAGGTTCATCTAACAACAAAATTTGTGGAGAAGTAATTAAAGCCCGTGCAAGAGCTACTCTTTGTTTCTCTCCTCCACTTAAATTCTTCGTTTTTCTTGTGAGTAAATGTTCTATGCGAAAAAGATCTACTATGTTGTTTAATAGATATCTAATCTCATCTTTTTTAACCTTCCTGGATTTTAATCCAAAAACAATATTCTCTTCCACATTGAGGTGTGGAAAGAGCATGTAATCCTGATAAACCATTCCAATATTTCTCTCTTCAGGAGGTAAATTTGTAATTCTTTTCTCATCAATAAACACATCCCCAAAGTCGGGTTTTATTAAACCTGCTATAATCTCAAGAATCACTGTTTTACCTACACCTGTTGGCCCTAAAATCACAAAATACTCATTATTTTCTATATTCAAATTGATATCTTCTAAAGAAAACTTTTTAAATCTCTTCGATATATTCGCGATTTTAATCAAGTTCGTTTTCCTTCTCTCGACCTTCCACTGAATTCTTTCTGTTTATGAGTGTTAAAAAGATAAACACAATGAGACTTGTTATAACCATGATGGCTGCAACAGGGCTCGAATACTTCAACCCAAAAGAAGTAAACCTCTCGTAAATAAGTACCGACGCCGTCATTGGATGATAAGCTAATATAACAACTGCTCCAAATTCAGATAATCCTCTTGCCCACATCATAAGTGAACCAGAGATTAAATGGTTAAAATTCAAAGGTAGCGATACTCTGAAGAAAGTTCTGGCAGGGGACGAACCCAAACTTCTAGCAACCTTTTCCAATTTAACATCGATAGATTTGAACCCTTCTTTAACTTCATTCACCAAAAAAGGCATACTAACAAACATCATTGCAACAACTATTCCTGCAAATTCGCCAACGAACTCTATTCCAAATATCGAGAAGAACCTTCCTAGAAAAAATTTACGACCAAAAACCATTAAAAGCGCTATTCCAGCGGCTGTATGTGGTATTATAACGGGGATATCTATTAAACTTTCAACAAAAGATTTACCAAAAAAATTTTTACGAGCAAGCAAATAAGCCAAAGGCACCCCTAGCAATATAGAAATTAAAGTTGCAGCCAACGATGCACTGAAAGTAAGCAATATGGAACTGTAAACTTCTTCTTCCTTTACAGTGTCAATAAGAACTTTCGGCTCAACTCCAAAGATAAGCTTAGCTACTGGGGTAGCTATGAAAAACAACAATAGTATTCCCAAAAAACTAAGTATTAATTCGAACCATGCTTTTTTAATCATTCGCTCCACCTTTTAAGAAGTCTTGAATCTCGTGAGGAGCTTTTTCAATGTTTACACCTTCTGGAGGATTAATTGGCGGTTGCCCATTTTCTTCCATGATGGCTTGTCCTTGTTGGCCAATGACGAATTTAATGAAAGCAATTGCTCCCTGTGGATTTGGAGCGTTCTTAGGAATGGTTAAAGCATATACCATAGGTTGCCCCACTTGCGTTATCATCTCACCTGGCTCTTTACCCGTTACATCAAAAGAAGCTGTTGCATAAAAATCGGCATATTTTGTACTTTTTAAATTAATTTGTTCTGGTAATCCCACGTAGGGCATTTGATGTTGCAATGCCACAGATTTGTAAATGAAAATATAATCCAGTTCTCCTGCCTCTAATAATGCAATTAAATCTGTTTCTTTTGGTCTAACGTTTTTTGGTGGACAGTTATCAGCAAGTTTTTGATATAGATTATCCACTCCATAATATTTTTCTGCTAATTTCCAAACAATCTGACTTCTGTATCCACAAGGATCGGCATTTGGATCCGAATGACCGTACTCAACATCTGGTCGCAAAAGAATCTCATACCAATTGTCAGAATTAATCTCATCTTTGTAACGAGAATCTTCTGTGTACATTATTACCATCTCGTTGTTGGCAAAATTTATGTACCATTCTGTATACTTTGGGACCATCAGATTTTCGATGACGGTATAATCCGCAGAACCTATAACGTCCGCTTCTCTTTCAAGATCGGTAACCTTTCTAACAGCTTCTCTACTTCCCGCTGCTTCCCTAATAACATCTGTTCCTGGATACTGGCTTTCAAACGCTTTTTCAATTTGTGCAAAGGGAACGCTTAAAGATCCTGCATGGAAAACTATAATCTCCCCGGTTATCTCTTCACCCATCATCAATGTTCCAAATAAAAAAACGAATAGTATAAATATGTACCTATAAAAGCTTTTCATTATTTTCTCTCCTTATCGAAATTTTTTAAAGGATCAAGGAAAGGAGAACAGTTTAAAAAAATTAATGACAAAAAAATGAAAAAACCGGCGTGTGAAGACACCGGTTCATAATGTGTCTCCTTTCCTAATGCGGGAGGCATAGAAGTTTCCTTCTATACCCTATCGTCTAAGTCACCATAGAATAAATTCCTTAGGTAACATAGATCGAAGACATAATAAAATGTATATGAAAAAAAAATTGTTTTCAAAAGAACTCGAATATTAAAGTTATATATTCACAACTTCTCTCGTAGGAGCTTTAAACATCGAATAACTTAACGCACCTTTTATTGCTTCATTCAATAGATGACTTATATCCCATTGATTTTTCATCGCTGCTAAATAAACTCCAGGATTTAGAACGTCTCCAACAAAGACAAAACCAACAAGTTTGCCATCTCTCACCAGGATTTTGTGGTAACTTCTGCTTTCTTTTTCCTTATAAACATCGTATGCATCTTCTTTACTAATACCCCCAGTGAAAACAACTTCTCCAAATAAATTGACTATGTTTCTAGATACTTCTTTGGGATATTTCCAAGAATAACCTACCATATTGGTGGCAGCTATCCTTGACTGTTCCATCGCAACAGGCCACAAGGCATGCATTTCATATTCATCTGAAATTAGATCTTTGGTTTCTGTTACGTCTCCTGCTGCATAAACATCTTTAACAGAGGTTTCCAGATATTCGTTTACTAAGATGCCAGTGTCACATTTAATAGGCGTTTTTTCGAGAAAATCTATACTAGGCCTAACTCCTTTTCCAACAACTACACAACTACCTTGAATTATTTTGCCTGATGTAAGAAAGACGTTTGCGTGATCTCCTTTTTCTTGAACCTTCGTTATGCTTTCACCCGTGATTAACTCCATTCCGTTTTCTATTGCCCTTTCGGCAATAAATTCAGAGCCTTCTTCATCAACAATCTGAGACAACATCCTAGACGATCTTATAACAAAAGTAGCAGGTATATTAAGTTCTGCTAAGGCATCAGCAATTTCAGAATTAACCAATCCAGCACCAGAAAGTATAACTCTTTTAACGTCACTTTTTTTTAACTTATCTTTCAATTTATCCATATCTGAAAGATTTCGCACCGTTAGCACTAGCGGAGATCCTTCTAATTCCATATCCGGAACATACGGTTCCGCTCCAGTTGCTATCAACAATTTATCGTAGGAAAATGTTTTGTTTTGAGCAGTTTCTACCTTTTTTCTTTCAACGTCAATGTTGACAACCCTTTGCCCCAGTAGAAGTTTAGCCTTAGATGGATGGGGAAGAAACAGATAATCTCTTTTTTTCACTTTATTTGACAATAAATAAGGTAGAGACATTTTACTATAGGGAAATACTTCTTCAGCGGATAATATAGTAATTTCCCCTTGAGAATCCAGAGATTCTAATGTTTGAGCAGCATTTAAGCCGGCTGCACTAGCTCCAATGATAACGTATTTCATTTTAAAATCTGGACCTCCAATGCTTTAAGTTTTTCTTCTGTGGGAACACTGTCTTTATCCCATCCTCTTAACTGATAGTATTCATCCAACATCTTTCCAAGATCCTCTACATGGCCTTTTGAAGGACCCGTTTTGATTGGTTCATTTAATATTCTTGGAGGTAAGGTATCATCCTGTCTTGTAAAACCAGCTTTAAGATTGAAAAGCTTTTCAATATTCCAAATTCTTTCTCCAATTTTCATGAACTCTTGGGCATCTATTGAAAAACCTGTTGCAGTTGACACCATCTCGGCTAACTCATTAGCACTGAGACCAAAAGTCGTGAACAAACATATTCCAGAAGAATCAAGTGCACCGGTTAAATCTTGTAAGGTTTTAATTATAGCCGCTTTGCCTTCATAAGCGTACTGATCAGCATCTCCCAATACCTCTACGGCTGTTCCATATCCTCTGACGTGGCAAGCACCACGATTACTAGTAGCATATTCTAAACCCATACCTTTGATACCCCTTGGATCGTATGCAGGGAACTCTTGTTTCTTCGCCGACATAGAAAGTTCCGGATGACCATAATGTTCCGCTAAACGATAGGAGCCTTGAGCTAACAATTTACCAAAATCTCCTTCTTGTTTGCACGCTAATTCCACAGCTTTTAACATAGCTTCTGCTGAACCAAATCTAAGCTCAAAGGGGGCATCTTCCTTGGGCATATATCCTTTTTCGTACAATTCCATGGCACAGGCGACCGTTGAACCCATAGAGATAGTATCGATTCCATATTTATCACAAAGATGATTTGCACTTATCACCGCATCAAGGTCTGAAACACCACACATTGCTCCGAATGACCAAACTGATTCGTATTCTGGACCTCCCCCAATACTACCTTTATATGGTCCACTTTTTACTACCGTTACTCTACCACAAGCTATTGGACACTCCGCGCATCCTTCATTTCTAATTAAATTTTTCTCCCTTAGAGTTTCTCCACTGATTTTATTTGCCTCTGGAAAATAAGCATCTTGGGCATTATGAGTTGGAAATGCACCAACACCATTGATAACATTTACCAACATTGCGGTACCTAACATTGCAGCTCCTTGCCCAGCAAAGGCGTCTTTACTCAAAATATCTCTGGCCTTATAAATTGCTTTCATAAAAGCTTCAGGATCAGCTACTGTAGTATCTTCATTACCTCTGACGGCTATACCTTTTAAATTCTTGCTTCCAACTGCCGCACCAACCCCAGTCCTTCCAGAAGCTCTATGACCATTGAACATTAC
The DNA here is from genome assembly GCF_002924615.1 of Petrotoga halophila DSM 16923. NCBI lineage: Bacteria > Thermotogati > Thermotogota > Thermotogae > Petrotogales > Petrotogaceae > Petrotoga > Petrotoga halophila. The sequence goes on from NZ_JALY01000056.1 coordinate 57,743, forward strand.
GCTAGAGATACGAGATAATTTCTCACCTGCTGGCCCAATCGTCATGGTTTCAGCCAAGGGATGTGTTTGTCCTCTGATTAGTTCATCACTTTCGTCAGCCAATTTTCCCCATATTTCCTTTGCAGATCTGATTTCTACTTTACCTTTGTTAATCCATATATAAACAGGTTCAGCTGATTTCCCTTCTACAACTATCATATCGTATCCTGCATGTTTCAAAGCGGGTCCAAAATGTCCACCTGCATTAGAACACGCAATAGCTCCATTCAAAGGACCTTTTGTGATTACCATAGTTCTTCCAGAAGAAGGAGCTAATGTTCCATCTAAAGGACCCGTGGCAAAAATGACTTTATTTTCTTCAGAGAGAGGATCTACCTTCGGATCTATTTCTTCCAACAACAAGCGAGTTCCATACCCTCTGCCTCCTAAGTATTTCTGAGCCCATTCTTCATTCAATGCTTCACTTTTTACCTCTTTGGTTGTTAAGTTTACTCTCAATAAATTACCTTTGAATCCACCTTTTATCATATTAAGCTCCCCCCTTTACTAAATCTTTCGCTATTTCTTTAAGGCGGGTGGCAGTTTCCTGTACTTTCACATTTGTGATATCTTCTACTTCTTCGTAAGACAAAGCACCTGGATAGCACACCTTAATACACGCTGGATCTCCACCACAGTTATCGCATTTTATAACCTCTTTGCCTGTATGATCCAATTTTATGGATCCCCATGGACATGCTACGATACACTGTTTACATCCGATACATTTTTCCTTGTTAAGTTCTACCACACCTGTTTCAGGGTTCTTAGTCAATGCAGAAGTAGGACATACTTCTTCACAATACGCTCTCTCACATTGCAGACAAACACTTGGAACGAAGGTTAAATCTTCCCAAAATTCATTTACTTTGATTCGAGAGTCAAGGGGGTTAAACTTTCCCGTATGCTCAAAAGAACAAGCATACTCACATGCCCTACATCCCGTGCACTTTGCCTGATCCAACATCAATACTTTCATGTACACTCCTCCTTTGGTAGTTTTAGGATGTTAACTAAACTGTATTTACTTGAAAAAAACAAAAACATTGTTACATTAAAACCCAGCTTTTTGAAAATTTATATTGTAATTATTTTAACTCTTATGTTAAAAAATGTCAATTCGATTTATTGACAATTAGAAGCGTCTAGGGGAGATTATTTTCAATTAGAAGGCAATTCCTTTTAAATGAGTGCTTTTCTTAATCTTATCTTGAAAAACAAGGATTAATAGAGGAATGAAAGTCTTATTTTTCATTGAAGGTTAATTATTTCAACGGAATAATCCTTTAAATCTATGAGTAGTAACTTGTTGTCGAGGGTATCTTTCCTTCCAGTTATTACTTTAATCGCTTCTATTACTTGAAGAGATGCCATAATCGATACTACAGGTGAGACAACAGAAACCTTTTCCTTTGTTGTATCTACTTCTCCGAATATATCTTTTAAAGACAAAGTTCTACCCGGTATTATAGTTGTCAATTGACCATACCATTGATTAACCCCTGCATGTATATAAGGAACGTTGGATTCCCAAGCAAGTTGTTCCAGAATATATCTCGTTTCGAAATTATCAAGAGCGTCTAATATGACGTTCACATCTTTTGATATTTTACTCTTTTTTGAAATTTTTTCTACCTTTGTTTCTATTATCGTAGGCAAATTAAAAGATTCAAGAATTTTTTTAGCTTGATCGACTTTGTACTCACCAATGCTATCCATCCCATATAGTACTTGACGATTTAGGTTAGAAGGTTCAACCTTATCATAATCCACCAAATATATTTTTTTTACACCAACCCTTTGTAATTCCAACGCCTGGTGGGTTCCAAGTCCTCCAGCTCCTCCAATATAAACAACAGCTTGTTTTAACTTTAAAGCCTCCTCTTCTGAGAACAACACTTTTTGTCTTTCCAAGTAATCCATATCATCCTCCTCCAGAAGGCGGAAAAATTGTTATTTCGTCTTTATTTTCTACCAACGTATCAAGCCCTTGTAAATGGCGAACATTTCTTCCATTTAATAATATAATCGTACCGCTTTTAAGTTCCTCATCTTTTAGTAGTTTTCTACTAAAATAATTATCGAATTCTTGATCCAATAATTTCATTATTTCTTTAATGGTTTTCGATTCTGATAATTGGTAATCAACTTCATCCTTTTTCAAGTCAAACTTTATAAGGGAAAAGAATTTTATTTTCAAATCTTTTCACTCCTTTCCAAATTTATTTCCAATTTTTGAACATCTTCCTTATAATTTATATTGAAAAACAATTTCTCTGGCTCTCCAATTTCCCTTATCACGGTTTCCTTTATTATTCTAACGTTTACTTGAGGAAAAAAACTCTTCAACTTTAATTGATTCCTTTTTAGTGAATCACTGATAAAAGGCAAACATTTTTTGCTATAAACAGCAGCAAGTGGCTCAAGGTAAGAATTGTACGAGGGTACAAGAAGGTCATAATCTTTCTTTTGTAACTTCACAAATTCAAAAAACTCTCTTGTCAAAAAGGGCATATCACAGCCTGTTAAAAAGTTGTACTCGCTATCAGAACAGATTAAACCGGTAAGTAAACCGCCTAATGGACCTTTATTTGGTATTATATCCTCACAAAAAAATACACCTTGCAAAAAAGTATACTCTTTTACATTCCCTATTATGTATACTTTTTCAAATACATTTTTTAGACCTTGGACGATATGTTCTATCAAAGGTTTACCGTTAATTGTTTCCATTGCTTTATTAGTTCCAAATCTGCTACTCTTGCCTCCTGATAGAAGTAAAGCGTTCATCAATTAAAACCTCTCTTTGTGAACTTCTTTTTTCAACCTTCTCCAAATTAACTGGGGTTATTTTTAATTCGGGTATCTTTGCTTTTAAATCATAAACACGATTGGTAAGTCTATTGGCTGGACTTTCCGCATAGTGAAAAGGCATGAAAAGTTGGCCAGGTTTAACTCTTTCTCCAACTTTTGCATAGGTTTCAACCGTTCCTTGAGACGAAGTTATCCTAACTTTATCTTTGTCTTTGATCCCCAATTTTCTTGCATCTTCTATATTTATCTCAACATATGCGTGTGGTTCATGCCTGTTAATAGGATCGGATCGCCTGGTCATTGTACCCGTATGAAAATGGTATAACATCCTTCCTGTCATTAATATAAAATTGTACTTTTCATCAGCTTTTTTTTCTGGCGGAGTAAACTCAACTGGAAAAAATTTGCCTTTCCCGCGAGAAAAACTATCTTTATGCAAATATTTTGTACCTGGATGATTACTATCAGGACAAGGCCATTGCAAACCACCTTTCTCCAATCTTTCATAACTTATTCCACCATATAATTTTGATACTCGTGCAATCTCATCCATAATTTCAGAAGGAGAATTATATTTCATTTCATAACCCATTTTTTTTGCCAAAGTAGTTAATATCTCCCAATCAGCTTTAGCCCTTCCAGGAGAGTTGATTGCTTTTCTCACCCTTTGTATACGTCGTTCGGTATTTGTAAAGGTACCTTCTTTTTCGGCAAATGATGCCGCTGGCAAAACCACGTCTGCAAATTGTGCGGTTTCGGTCAAAAATATATCCTGAACTATTAAAAAATCCAAACTTTCTAAAGCTTTTTTAACATGGTCTTGATCTGGATCGGACAAAAAAGGATTCTCACCCATTATGTAGAGAGCTTTTATCTTTTTACCTGCTTCTTCAAACATTTCTGTTAATGTCAATCCTTCTCTATCAGTTAATTTTACACCCCAATAATTCTCAAACTTTTCTCTAATTTTGGGATCACTGACTTTTTGATAACCAGGATAAACATCAGATAAAGCCCCAACATCACAAGCACCTTGCACGTTGTTTTGTCCCCTTAATGGATTAACTCCTGTGCTTTCAAACCCAACGTTCCCAGTTAAGAGTGCAAGATTCGTAAGAGAAAGTACGTTGTTAGTTCCGTATTTATGTTGAGTTATTCCCATAGCAAAATATATAGCTGCTTTTTCGGCTGAACCATACATTTTTGCAGCCTCGATTATCTTATCTTCCGGAACTCCTGTTATCTGGGATACTTTAGATGGGGTATAACCTTCTATTATCTTTATGAAACTTTCAAACCCTTCCGTTCTTTCTTCAATAAATTTTTTATCAAGTAACCCTTCGTTGACGATAACATTCATCATTCCATTTATTAAAGCCACATCTGTCCCTGGCTTTTGATTCAATGAAATATCAGCAATTTCAGAAAGTTCTATCTTCCGAGGATCTGCTACTATTAAATACGTGCCGTTTTTCTTTGCCCTTTTTATCTTGCTTCCAATTACCGGGTGATTCTCTGTTGGATTTGAACCTATAACAAATATTACATCACTTCCCTCTATTTCTGATATAGAGTTGGTCATGGCTCCCGAACCAAATGCCATTCCTAATCCAACAACAGTGGATGCATGACAAAGTCTGGCACAGTGATCTACTGAATTCGTACCAATTACTGCCCTCATAAATTTTTGCATAATATAGTTTTCTTCATTCGTACATTTTGCTGAGCTCAACCCCCCTATTGAATCACTTCCATACTTTTCCTTTATATTCAATAGTTTTTCTGCTACATAATCCAATGCTTCTTCCCAACCAACTTTTTCAAAATGTCCATTTCTCTTTATCAAAGGGTCGGTCAATCTATCAGGGTGATTGACAAAATCATAACCAAACCGGCCTTTCACGCAACTTTCTCCATGGGGGTTTGGAGAGTTTTCGTTGTAAACCGAACCAACTTGAACTATCTTATTATCTTTAGTTCTCAATTCTAATTGACAACCAACCCCACAGTAAGGACAGGTTGTTATAGTTTTTTTAAATTCGTAATAACGTCCTTTTCCATTGGAAGGAATATAAGTAAGAGCTCCTGTTGGGCATATTTCAACACATTGCCCACAAAAGACACATGGAGAATCCTTACCCCCTAAATCTTCATCAAATGGGGGGCTAACTTTAGTTTCAAAACCTCTATTGACAAAATCCAATGCGTTGCACATTTGAATCTCTTTACATGTTCGTACACATTTACCACAAAGTATGCATTTGTCTGGATCGAGCTGTATAAATTCATTATCAGCTTTTATTTCAAAACGTGGGAGTTTCTTTGTTCCGAAGGTGGATTCTTTAATTCCATATTCGTAAGCGAGATCTTGAAGAACACAGTTCCCATTAGCTTCACATGTCATACAATCCAATGGATGATCAGAAACTAGTAAATCTACAACCGTCTTTCTAGCCTCGATAACCCTTTTGCTATCCGTTAAAATCTTCATCCCATCAGTTACTGGAGTCACACAAGAAGCAACTAATTTATGATTGTTTTCCATTTCTACCAAACACATTCTACAAGAACCTACATCGGATAAATGTGGACTATGACATATGGTGGGGATATAGATACCGTTTTGTTTTGCCACCTGGAGTATAGTTTGACCGGGCTCGGCTTCGTATTCATTATGATTTATAGTAACCTTCAAAACATAAGACCCCTTTCATTATTAAATTTACGAAAAATTCAATATCAAAAAACAATATTCTTAGCGGTGAAAATATTTACAATAACTTCTTCATCAACTAGTTGAAGTTTATCTGTAATATTATATCTCGTAATTCCTTTTGAAGAATAAGAAATATAGAGATATCCATCCTTACA